>CALFYQ010000042.1 GCA_937952085.1 uncultured Paracoccaceae bacterium
CTCCTCTATCGGCTGAGCCCGAAGGAGTGCCGCCTCATCATGATCGACCCGAAGATGCTGGAGCTTTCCGTCTACGACGGCATCCCGCATCTCCTCTCCCCGGTCGTGACCGATCCGAAGAAGGCGGTGGTGGCGCTCAAATGGGCGGTCGCCGAGATGGAGGACCGCTACCGCAAGATGTCCAAGATGGGCGTGCGGAACATCGACGGCTACAACGCCCGCGTGAAGGACGCGCTGGAGAAGGGCGAGGGCTTCACCCGCACCGTCCAGACCGGCTTCGACGACGCCACCGGCCAGCCCGTCTTCGAGACCGAGAGCTTCGAGCCGCAGCCGCTCCCCTACATCGTCGTCATCGTCGACGAGATGGCGGACCTGATGATGGTCGCCGGCAAGGAGATCGAGGCCTGCATCCAGCGCCTCGCGCAGATGGCCCGCGCCTCCGGCATCCACCTCATCATGGCGACGCAGCGGCCCTCGGTCGACGTCATCACCGGCACGATCAAGGCCAACTTCCCGACCCGGATCTCCTTCCAGGTCACCTCCAAGATCGACAGCCGCACCATCCTCGGCGAGATGGGGGCCGAGCAGCTCCTCGGCATGGGCGACATGCTCTACATGGCCGGCGGCGGGCGGATCACCCGCGTCCACGGCCCCTTCGTCTCCGACGAGGAGGTGGAGGAGGTGGTGAGCCACCTGAAGGCCCAGGGCGCGCCGGAATACGTCTCCGCCGTCACCGAGGGCGGCGACGAGGAGGACGAGGCGGCGATCGACGAGATCCTCGGCCTCGGCGGCGGCGACGGCTCCGACGAGGCGCTCTACGACCAGGCCGTGGCCATCGTCGCGCGGGAGCGGAAATGCTCCACCAGCTACATCCAGCGCCGCCTCGCCATCGGCTACAACAAGGCGGCGCGGCTCGTCGACATGATGGAGAACCAGGGCGTCGTCTCCCCGGCCAACCATGTCGGCAAGCGCGAGGTGCTGATCGAGGAGCGCTGAGGCGCCGCGCGGCGCTCAATTCTTGGTTGTTTGGCCCGCGGCTTCGGCCTAGTTTCGCGGCAGGCTAAAGAGGACGTTAACGTTTTCAGGCAAGCCTAGAAAGAATCGAGCAGAAAGCCGAGGGGGCGCTGATGCCGAAACGATCTTTGGCTGCGGCCGCCCTTCTCCTTTGGGCGGCCGGCGGCGCCATGGCGCAGATTGCCGACGGAGACCGCGTGGCGCTCCGCGACGAGCAGAAGGCGATCTTCGCCCGCATGTTCGAACGCCCGGACGATCTCGACCTGATGTTCGACTACGCGCTCGTCTCGATCCGGCTGGAGGATTACGAGGCGGCGATCTCCACGCTTGAGCGGATGCTGATCTACAACCGCGACCTGCCGCGCGTGCACATGGAGCTCGGCGCCGCCTATTACCGGCTCGGCAGCTACACGACCGCCGCCTACTACTTCAACAACGTGCTGAGCTACGCCGACGTGCCGCCCCCCGTGGTGGCGAAGGCGAACGAGTTCCTCCGCGCGATCGACCAGCGCACGCAGAAGAGCGTCTTCGTCGGCTCGGTCTCGACCGGCGTCGCCTATTCCTCGAACGCCACGCTCGGGCCGGACGACGCGACCGTGCAGCTTTTCGGCGCGCCCGCCGTCCTCGCCGGCGAGTTCCTCGAGGACGACGATTTCGGCATCCGCTCCAGCGCCGCGATCTCGCACTTCTACGATCTCGGCCAGCCCGACTCGGATTTCTGGCGGACCGACCTCTCGGTCTTCTCGCTCCACTATTTCGACACGTCCTCCTCGGACGTCGACAGCTTCCTCGTCCGCTCCGGCCCGCAGATCTCGCTCGACGAAAAGCAGTTCGGCCCGAAGCTCCGGCCCTTCCTCGAGGGCGAATACGTCCGCTCCGGCAACGACGCGCTCTACGCCACCGGCTCGATCGGCGCGGAGTATTCCGACACGCTTTCCGAAACGCTCTCGATCTACGGCTCGGTGCGCGGCGGCTACCGGGACTATTTCAACGGCCGCGACGCCTTCGACGGCGTGGTGCTGCGCGGCTCCGCCGGCTTCGCCTGGCTGCCGGACCCGGACGTGGTGGTCCGCGGCGGCGTCTTCATCGACCGCGAGTTCGCCGACGACGACATCAACGCCAACACCGAAGGCACGCTCCGCGGCTCGGTCTCCTACAGCTACGACAGCGGGCTCGACATCGCCGAACGGCGCTGGAACCTGACCGGCTTCGCCCAGATCACCGGCCGCATCTTCGACGAGCCGGACCCGGTTCTGGTCGGCGCGGCCGGCACGAAGGAGCGGCGGGACCTCGACCTCAGGGCCGGGCTTCGCCACGTCTTCCACCTCTCCGACGGGTTCTGGATCGCGGCGGACGTGGACGGGCTCTTCCGCGATTCGAACATCCGCAACTTCGATCTCGACAATGTCGGCGCGGCGCTCAGCGTCGGCCTCGACTTCTGAAAGGGGAGCCCATGCGCAACGCCCTCGCCGTCTCGCTCCTCCTCCTCGCCGGCGCCGCCGCGGCGGAGGAGGTCGGCTCGGTCGCCGCCGTCAACCGCGACGTCGACTCGTTCCAGCCCGGCGCCGCGACCCGTTCGCTCCTGCTCGGCGACCGCGTGATCACGGACGAACGCCTCGAATCCTCCGCGATCGGCTCCGGCCAGATCCTCTTCATCGACCAGACCTCGCTCACCGTCGCGCCGAACTCGACGATCACGCTCGACAAGTACGTCTACGATCCGGCCTCCGAGCGGGGCGAGATCGGCCTCACCGTGGCGCGCGGCGCACTCCGGATGATCGGCGGGCGCATCACCAAGACGGCGGACGCCTCCGTCGCCACACCGACCGCGACGATCGGCATCCGCGGCGGCATCTCGCTCATCTCGGTGGACGGCGAGAACACCCGCGTGATGCACGTCGCCGGTGAATACACCCGCGTCGCGGGGCGGGGCGGCGGCGCGCCGCTCCATCTCACCCGGCCGAACGCGCTGGCCCAGATCGGCCCGGGCGGCGACCCGCAATATCTCGGCGTCGCGACCGAGGCGGATGTCGCCGCGATCTACAATTCCATGCAGGGCGGCGGCGGCGGCCGCGAGGAGCCGGTGGAGACCGAGGCGGTCGAAGGCTCCGGCGTCGCCGGCGCCACCTCGGAGAACCCCGCCACGCTGCACGAGCCGCCGATCTCCACCGCCGGCGAGCGCCCGGCCGAGGACAACGTCGTCGAGGTCGAGCAGGAGACGGCGCCCTCGACGCCCTCCGTCCAGCAACAGACGGAAGAGCAGGCCGGCGGCGGCGAAACGCCGACGCCTCCGGAGCCGCCGGCGCCCAACCCCTTCGCCGCCTTCATCGGCGGCGGCATCTTCGCCAGCGACCAGCCCTTCACCGACGATGACGGCAACACCGCGCCCAATCCGAGCGCGGTGAACTTCGTCGCCTCGGGCGAGGGCCCGATCGCGACCGCGATCACCCCGGGCTCGGTGCGCATCGACTTCGAGGACGGCTCCTTCGCGGTGCTGCCGCTGAAGGAGGATGGCGGGTTCTTCGACGTCGCCGCGGCCGACACCCAGACCAGCGAGGGCCGGCTCCGCGGGCGCGGCTTCTTCGACCCGAACGCCGGGCTCTTCCTCTACAACCTGAAGAACCGGCAGGGCGAGATCGGCGCGATCTTCGGCGCCGAGCCCGGGCCGACCCAGCTCGCCCAGGTCAACGCCAACGGCGCCAATTTCCGCGTGCTCGGCTTCACGGTGCTGCCGGATCTCGGCATATCCAGCACGCTGACCCCGCAGCCCTTCCTGCCGGCCGGCGTCGGCGAGAGATTCGCCGCGTCGGGCCCGGCGACGCTCTTTTTCGTCTCGCGTCCGAACACGCCGCTCTTCGGCCAGGGGGCGGGTTCCGCCAGCGGCCTCGGCAACCGGTTCATGCTGCCGCAATTCGCCATCACCGGGAGCGGCGCGACGCAGAGCTTCCTCCTCTCCGTCGCCGCCTCGGGAATCCTGAACAGCGGCGCCGGCTCGCCTTCGCTCGCCAGCTTCGGGCGCGGCTCCTTCCGGATCGGCGCGGCGGGCCCGGCGAACCGGATCCAGCCGCATTTCGGCACAATCAGCGTCAGCCCGGACGACAACCCCGGCGCGACGGTGTTCGGCAAGGGGGACAACTACCTCCTGCTCTCGAACACAAGCCAGTTCGGCCTTGACGACGATGTCGAGGAAGAGACGGTCGCCAGCACGATCCAGAACATCGGCGGCGGGCTGTTCGACGCCTACGGCAACCTCCACCTCGCCCAGCGCACGAGCAACAACACGATCGCCCCGAGCGATCGGATCACGATCGGCTCGAACGCCGCCGCCTTCGCGCAGGAGACCGGCCTTACCGGCGGAAGCGAAGGGCGGTTCCTCTCGTTCGGCTATTCGGCGGCGACCGGCGCCTTCCGGGACGCGAGCGGCGCGGTCGACACGATCGGCATGCGCACCGCCTCGGTCTCGCTCGTCTCGGCCGCGGCGAATTTCAGCCAGGACCGTCCCACGGCTTCCGTCGTGATCGACATGGACGAGACGGTCGACGACAACAACATCCTCTTCTTCGGCGGCGCCCGGCTCGCCTTCGGCGGCGGCCGAAGCGCGGTGATCGACAAGGACCGGTTCGGCCTGCGCGACCATCCGAACCCGGAATCGCTGGAGAACGTGCTCACCTTCTCCGGCCTGCCGGCGAACCGCATCGGGACCAGCGAGTTCGGCGAGCTGAGCGGCCGGCCGGATGATTCCTTCGGCCAGACCGCCTTCCGGGGCGCCATGATCGGCTCCGGCTTCGCCGATGTCGCCGCGCTCTACCCGGCGAACACCCTCCTGAAGCCGCTCTTCCTGACGTGGGGCTGGTGGACCGGGCAATTCCGCTTCGCCGACAACGACCCGGGCGAGTTCCAGGGCGCGCGGCTCCAGTTCTCGCTCGGCACCTGGGTGGCCGGGGATCGGACCGACGTTCTGCCGACGAACGGCGTCGCCACCTACAACGGCCCGGTGACGGTCCACGCCATCACCCCGACCGGCGACTTCGTCGATGGCGGCCGCTTCCGGCTCACCTTCGACTTCTCGTCCCGGACCGGGACGGCCGGCTTCCAGAATGTGCTCGACCTCGCCGATTTCACCGTGCCGGTCGACGACCAGACCAGCCGCCAGGGGCTCAACGACTATGGCGGCAGCGCCACGGTCGGCCTCGCCAACGCCCCGACCAACGTGCGGGTGGACGGCTCCTTCTTCGACGGGCCGAACCAGAACGACGCGCGCGCGACGGCGGGGTCGTTGCGCCTGGACAACACATCGGCTTCTATCACCGCGACCGGGACCTTCTGGGGGGAGCGCTGAGCGGCGCTCCGCAGCGCGCATGACCGACTACCGACGAGACTACGCCTTCACGGCGGCCTCGCTGAACGCGACCACGCATGACGAGGCGATGTTCTCGGGCGCGCTCTCGTTCTGCCGCCGGGCCTATCGGCGGGACCTGAAGGGGGTGGACGTCGCCGTCGTCGGCGTCCCCTTCGACACCTCGGTGACGAACCGGCCGGGGACGCGGTTCGGCCCGCGGGCGATCCGCGCCGCCTCGACCAACCTCGCCTGGGCCCGCGCCTGGCCGTCGTCGTTCGACCCGTTCGAGAAGTTGAACGTAGCCGACTGGGGCGACATCGCCTTCGATCACGGCCACCCGGAGACGGTTCCGGCGCAGATCGAGGCCGCGCTCGCCGCGATCCACGCGGAGGCCGGCGCCGTCCTGATGCTCGGCGGCGACCATTTCCTCACCTATCCGAGCCTCAAGGCGCTGGTCGCGAAGCGCGGCGGCCCGCTCGCCCTCGTCCAGTTCGACGCCCATACCGACACCTGGAAGGACGACGGCAAGCGCATCGACCACGGCACGATGTTCTACCATGCCGTGCAGGAGGGGCTGATCGACCCGGCCCGCTCGGTCCAGGTCGGCATCCGCACCACCAACGACGACCCGCTGGGGATCGCCATCCTCGATGCTATCCGCTGCCACCGGGAGGGGCCCGAGGCGATCGCCGCCGAGATCCGCCGCATCGTCGGCGACGCGCCGGCCTACGTGACGTTCGACATCGACGGGCTCGACCCCTCCTGCGCCCCCGGCACCGGCACGCCGGTGGTGGGTGGCCTCCTCACCTGGCAGGCGCTGGCGATCCTGCGCGGCCTCCAGGGGATGAACGTGGTCGGGATGGACGTGGTCGAGGTCTCCCCGGCCTATGACGTGGCGGAGATCACCGCCCTCGCGGGCGCCACGGTGGCGCTCGAAATGCTCTGCCTGCATGCGGTGCGGAATTGACCAGCGACATCTCCGCCGCCGTCGAAACTTTCCTCACGGAACACCCCGACATCGAGTTCGTCGAGCTGGTCTGGCCCGACATGAACGGCGTGATGCGGGGAAAATGGCTCCCGATCTCGGAAATCTCCCGGCTGGCGAGCGGCGGGCAGCGGCTCCCCGCCTCGACCTACGCGCTCGACATCTTCAGCCAGGACACCGACGCCGACGGCCTCGCGCTGAAGATCGGCGACCCGGACGGCATCGCGCACCCCCT
>CALFYQ010000043.1 GCA_937952085.1 uncultured Paracoccaceae bacterium
CGACGACTTCCTGCGCGGAGGGGGAGGCGGCGAAGAGGAGAAGGGCGACGGCGATGGGTCTTGCGAGAGACATGATCGGCTCCGGTTGATCGCCGGGCGGGATGGCCCAGCGCGGCCGATCTCGGGTGGCGAGGCGGCGCGCGCCATCGGCGGCGCGGTTAGCCGCGCCCGCATAAGCCCCGGTTTATGCGGTATACGCCCCGCTCAGACGACGACGGCGGTCGGGGCCTGGGCGCCGACCTCGAAGACGCGGCGATAGCGCGCGACCTCTTCCGGCCGCCCGGTGGCCTTCAACGGATTGTCGGAGAGCTTCACCGTCGGCGCGCCCTCGGCGCTCACCGCCTTGCAGACCAGCGAGAAGGGCGCGATGCGGTCGCCGGCGAGGCCCCGGAAATCGTTGGTCAGGAGCGTGCCCCAGCCGAAGGAGAGGATCACCCGGTGGGAGAAGGCGGCGTGGAGCCGTTCGATCAGGTCGACGTCGAGCCCGTCGGAGAAGATGACGCGCTTCGTCCGCGGGTCGAGCCCGCGGGCCTTCCAGAAGGCGATGGCGGCCTCGGCCTGGGCGAACGGGTCGCCGCTGTCGATGCGGACGCCCGTCCAGGAGGCGATCCAGTCCGGCGCGCGGTCGAAGAAGGTCTTGGAGGTGAACGTGTCGGGGAGGACGATGAGGAGGTTGCCGTCGTAATCCTTCCGCCAGTCGTCCAGCACCCGGTAGGGCGCGGCGGCGAGCGCCTCGTCGCTCTGCCGGCCGGCGAGGGCGGCGTAGACCATCGGCAGTTCATGAGCGTTGGTGCCGATCGCCTCAACCTCGCGGCGCATCGCGATCAGGCAGTTGGAGGTGCCGGTGAACCGCTCCCCCAGCCCCTCGATCATCGCCTGCACGCACCAGTCCTGCCAGAGGAAGGAATGCCGGCGCCTCGTGCCGAAATCGGCGATGGCGAGCCGGTCGAGCCTCCGCAGCCGCTCGATCTTCTCCCAGACGCGGGCCATGGCGCGGGCGTAAAGGACCTGAAGCTCGAAGGAGCCCATGCCGCGGAGGACGGCGCGGCTCCGGAGCTCCATCAGCACCGCGAGGGCCGGCACCTCCCACATCATCACTTCGGGCCAGGCGCCCTCGAAGGCGAGCTCATACTGATCGCCGCGCCGTTCGAGGTGATAGGGCGGCAGCCGCAGATCCTCGAACCAGGCCATGAAGTCCGGCCCGAACATCCAGCGCTTGCCGTAGAAGGTGTTGCCGCGGAGCCAGGTGCTCTCGCCGCGGGAGAGGCTGAGGGTGCGGATGTGGTCGAGCTGCTCGCGAAGCTCCCCCTCGTCGACCAGCTTCGCCATCGGCACCGAGGCGCTGCGGTTGATGAGCGAGAAGGTGACGCGGGTGTTCCGGTGACGGCGGAACACCGACTGCGCCATCAGGAGCTTGTAGAAATCGGTGTCGAGCAGAGAGCGGACGATCGGGTCGATCTTCCAGTTGTGGTCATGGACCCGTTTGGCGATGTCCACCATCAGGCCATCTCCGACATGCGTCGGCGGCGGACGCCCGCCGCGGCCATCTCCGCCCAGCCGGCGGCGAGCGACCCCTCGAGGTCGATGCCGCGGCACGCCTCCTCCACCACGGTGACGGAGAAGCCGAGCCGCGCCGCGTCGAGCGCCGAGAACTTCACGCAGAAATCGGTGGCGAGGCCGCAGAACACGAGGTCCCGCGCGCCGCGCTCCCGAAGATAGCCGGCGAGGCCGGTCGGCGTCTTCCGGTCGTTCTCAAAGAAGGCGGAATAGCTGTCGATCTCCGGCCGGAAGCCCTTGCGGATGATGAGGTCCGCATCCTGCCGCAGCGAGACCGGGAAGGCGGCGCCGTGGGTGCCCTGCACGCAATGGCGGGGCCAGAGCGTCTGCGGGCCGTAGGGCACCGCGACGGTGGAGAAGGGGACGCCGCCCGGCCGGTTGTCGGCGAAGGACATGTGGCGGGCCGGGTGCCAGTCCTGCGTCAGCACGCGGAGCGTGTATCGCTCCTGCAGGGCGTTGACGACCGGGACCACCGCATCGCCATCCGAGACGGCCAGCGCGCCGCCCGGCAGAAAGTCGTTTTGCACGTCAATGACGATGAGCGCGGTTTCGCTCATGCGCGCCTCCCTGCCGTTCGCCCCAGCCTTGCAGGGGTTGAGGGCGGTAGGCAAGCGGGGCCCCGAAATGAAATCCCTCTCCGGCGAGGGGGATGGGCCGGAGAGGGTAGAAAGGCGCGCGTGGGGCGAACGCGCCTCAAGAATTACGGACGAATACGCCGCCCGCCTGTGGTTCCGGCCGAAACTCACGACCGGTTGGGGTGACGGCGCAGAGAGTGTGGCCACGCCGCACAACTGAAGATAGTGCGGCTTTCGCTCTTGTCACGCCCAGATTTGTTACCGAACCTTCGTACTGCGTGAATGAACCTGGTCCTGCCCCAATTTCGCCCGGTTTCGGACTGAACGGACGCGGCTTTCCGGGATCGGGGCCAAAAGGCGCCGAAATCGTGAATTTCGCCGACGCACGTTATTCGCGAGGAGACGCGACGTTATCTGACGCCTCGGCGGCTTCGGACCACGAATCGGCGAGCGAATCGAGCCTCGAACGGAGCGCCCTGTCGGCCGCCCGGCCTTCGAGGATTCGGTCTCGGGACAGCATCTTGCGGAGACGTCCTAACCGTTTGCTCTCGACGATCTGGGCGAGGAGATCGGGGAACAGGTCGCCCGCGCCGCCTGCCCGGACGAAGCCGAAGGCGCCGACCCGCATCGAGGCTCTGCTGAACGGCCGTTCCGGGACCGAGTCTTCGAGGACGCATTTCTCGATCGTCCCGGCGCGGTGGAGGAGCCCGTCGGTCGGCAGGCCGGCGACGAGTTCGCCGCGAGGTCACGCGCCTTGTTCTGGCTCGGCGCGCGAGGCCGTCTAGGATTTCAGCTTTCCGGCCGTGATCGCCATCTACGGGCCCACCGCGCGGTTGCATTGCGGAGGGGGGCGAGGCGGGTCGAACGGCGGCGCCGCCTTGCGCTGAATCAATGGGCGCGGAAGAAGCGGGCGCTAGACTGCCGCCCTAACGGCAAAATGGAGGAAGCCTTGTCCGTCGCGCTCGATCCGCCTTCGCCGGCGCCCGTGATCCGCCCGCTTTCGCTCGACGACGTCCGGGCCGCGCTGGCCGAGGGCTGGTCGGATTTTCGCCGCGCGCCGGCCTTCGGGCTTTTCTTCGCGTTCGTCTACATTCTCGGCGGCGCGATCATCCTCCTCCAGCTCAAGGTCTGGGGGCAGAGTTGGGTGATCCTGCCGGTGGCGGTGGGCTTTCCGCTCCTCGGGCCCTTCGCCGCGGTGGGGCTCTACGAGGCGAGCCGCCGGATCGAGGCGGGCCAGCCGCTCGACTGGGCGTCCGTCCTCGGCGTCGTCTTTCGCCAGAAGGACCGGCAGGTGCCTTCGATGGTGATGGTCGTGGTGATGATCTTCCTCTTCTGGATGTATGGCGCGCACCTGATCTTCGCGCTTTTCCTCGGGCTCAGCGCGATGACGAACGTGATGAGCTCGACCGAGGTGTTCTTCACGGCGAACGGGCTCGCCATGCTCGCGACGGGCACGGTCGTCGGCGCCGGGCTGGCGCTTCTTCTCTATTCGATCACGGTGGTGGGCCTGCCGATGCTGCTCGACCGGGAGGTGGACGTGGTGACGGCGATGGTGACGAGCGTGCGCGTGGTCGCGGCCAATCCGGCGCCGATGCTGGCCTATGCGGCGATCGTGGCGGCGCTCCTGATCGCGGCGATGATACCGCTCTTCCTCGGGCTCTTCCTCGCGTTGCCGCTCCTCGGACATGCGACCTGGCGGCTCTACCGCCGGGCGATCGCCTGACGACCTGGCCGGCGCGCCCCGGCGGAGAAGGAGGGAGCTT
>CALFYQ010000044.1 GCA_937952085.1 uncultured Paracoccaceae bacterium
CCGGCCAATCACCTCGACCGAGGCGGCCCGGTTGACGCCGACGAAGGCGGTGTCCGGCGCTTCGGGGAGTTCCGAGATGTCGGTCAGGCAGGGAATGCCGAGGATGTCCCGCCGTTTCGGATGAACTGGCCAGATCGGGCCGGGAAAGCCGGATTTCAGAAGCTGAGCGGCCACGTTCTCCGCCCAGCCGCCGCCAAAAAGGGCGACGGAGCGCGGGCGGAGCAGGCGGGAAAGGTCGCGCCCCGGGCTCATGCTCCGAACGGGCGGAGGAGCGCCCGGCTGATGATATGGCGCTGGATCTCGCTCGTGCCTTCCCAGATCCGCTCGACGCGGGCGTCCCGCCAGATGCGCTCGAGCGGCAACTCGTCCATCAGCCCCATTCCGCCATGGATCTGGATCGCCTCGTCGGCGACGAAGGCGAGCATCTCGGTCGCCTTCAGCTTGGCCATCGCCATGTCGGCGTCTGTCGCCTCGCCGCGATCGAATTTCCAGCCGGCTTCGAGGATCATCAGCTCCGCCGCCTTCATCTCCACCGCCATGTCGGCGAGCTTGAACGACACGCCCTGGTTCTTGCCGATGACTTGCCCGAACTGGCTCCGCGTCGCGGCCCATTCCACCGCATGGTCGAAGGCCCGCGACGCCCGGCCGAGGCAGGTCGCGCCAACCTGGAGCCGCGTCGCCCCGAGCCAGGCGTTCGCCACCTCGAAGCCTTTGTGAACCTCGCCAAGCACCGCCGAATCCGGCACGCGGCACTCGTCGAATTCGAGGATCGAGTTGGTGTAGCCCCGGTGCGAGACGTTCCGGTAGCCGTCGCGCACGGTGAAACCGGGCGTCCCCTTGTCGACGAAGAAGGCGGTGATCCGCTTCTTCGGGCCGCGCGCCGTCTCCTCCTCGCCGGTCGCCACGAAGACGATGGCGAAATCGGCGAGATCGGCGTGGGAGATGAAGTGCTTCACCCCGTTTAGCACCCAGTCCCCGCCTTCACGCCGGGCGCTCGCCTTCATCGAGCGAAGGTCCGAGCCGGCGCCCGGCTCCGTCATGGCGAGGCAATCCCACTTCTCGCCGCGGACGCAAGGAAGGAGATAACGTTCGATCTGCTCGGGCGTCCCGGCGCAGAGGATGTTCGAGGGCCGCGCGACGCAGGTCCAGTGGAGCGCGTAGTTCGCGCGTCCAAGCTCCCGCTCGTAGAGAAGCCAGGTCGGCGTATCGAGCCCCGCGCCGCCGAATTTCTCGGGCACGTTGGCGGCGTAGAGCCCGGCCGCGATGGCCTTGGCCTGGATTTCGGAGATCAGATCCCGCCGGAGGACGCCAGTCCGCTCCACCTCCGGCTCGTGCGGGTAAAGCTCGTTCTCCACGAAGGCCCGCGTCGTCTCGACGATCAGCCGCTGTTCCTCGGAAAGCGCGAAGTGCATGGCTCAGACCTTCGGGTCGGGGTTCTCGGTGTGGCCATCCACGGCCAGCGCCTGCCCGGAGATCATCCGCGCCCCGTCGGAGGCGAGGAAGAAGGCCGTGGCGGCGATGTCCTCCGCCGTAGAGAACCGGCGGAGCGAGACGCCGGCCTCGTAGGCGGCGCGGATGGCTTCGGGCGCGCAGCCCTTCTTCGCCGCCTCCCGCGCGATCACCCCGTCGATCCGGGGCCCCTCGACGCAGCCGGGGCAGATCGCGTTCGCCCGGATGCCGAACGGGCCGAGCTCCATCGCCAGCGTCTTCGTCAGCCCAATGATCGCCCATTTCGCGGCGGCGTAGGGCGCGCGATAGGGAAAGCCGTTCAGCCCGGCATTGGAGGAGGTGAGGATCATCACGCCCCGCCCGGCCCGCTTCATCCACGGGGCCGCGCGCCGCACCGCGAGGAAGGCGCCGTCGAGATTGACCTCGATGCAACGCCGCCACTCCGCCAGCGCCACGTCCTCCACCGCCGCGGTCGGCCCGGCGATGCCGGCATTGGCGCAGAGAACGTGGATCCGCTCGCCCCAGAGCGGCGCCAGAGTCTCCGCGAAGAGCGCGTCCATCGCCGCTTCATCGGAGGCGTCCACCCGGGCCTTGCCCCAGCCATGCGGCAGGCCGGCGAGCGCCATTTCGTCCACGTCCGTCACGAAGACCCGGTCGCCGGCTTCGGCGAAGGCCGTCGCCATCGCAAGGCCGATGCCGGAGGCGCCGGCGGTGACGAGGACGTTACGCACCCCCGGACTCCGCCTTCAGCCGCGCCTCATGCTCGGCGAGGAGCGCACCCGCGCCCCAGTTGTTGGCCATCAGCGCGCGCTGGATCGCGACGAGGTTGGCGTCGCGGATCCGCTCCATCTCCCGGATCGAGAGGTGGCCGGACTGCGCGTCTGACTGCCCGGCGATGAGGTCCACCAGCTCGTCGTTGAATTCCGGCACGTCCATCAGCTTGGTCCAGGGCCAGGTCAGGCAGGGCCCGAACTGCGCCATGAAGTGCCGCATCCCCGCCTCGCCGCCGGCCACGCGATAGGTGTCGAAGAGCCCGAGCTGCGCCCAGCGGAGGCCGAAGCCGTAGCGCATGATGTCGTCCAGCTCCTCGGTCGTGCAGATCCCGTCCTTGATGAGCCAGAGCGCCTCGCGCCAGACCGCCTCCAAGAGCCGGTCGGCGACGAAGGCCTCGATCTCCTTCCGCACCCGGATCGGCTTCATCCCGATGGTCGGGTAGAACTCCATCGCCCGCTCGACCGCCTCGGGCGCGGTCTTCGCCCCGGCGACGATCTCCACCACCGGCAGGAGGTAGACCGGGTTGAACGGGTGCGCGACGAGCAGCCGCTCGGGCCGCGCCATCCCGGATTGAAGATCGCTCGGCAGGATGCCCGAGGTCGAGGAGGCGATCAGCGCCTCCGGCTTCGCCGCCGCCTCCGCCTCGGCATAGACCTTGTGCTTGACGTCGAGCCGCTCGGGCACTGCCTCTACGATCAGGTCGGCGCCCGCCATGGCCTCGGCCACCGAGCCGGCCATCCGCACCGCGCCCTTCTTCCGCCGGGGCGCGCCCTCATAGAGCCCGGCGAAGGCGCGCTCGGCGTTCGCCAGCACCGCCTCCAGCTTCGCCGCGGCATCCGGCGCAGGGTCGTAGACCGCCACGTCGAGCCCGTTCTCGATCAGCCGCGCGACCCAGCCCGCGCCGATCACCCCGCCGCCGAGACAGGCGGCCGCGCCGATCTTCGCCATGGGTCAGCCCCAGCGTTTTGTGAGGGAAAGCTTCTCGCGCACTTCGGCGGGTCCGAGGATGCGGACGCCCATCCGCTCCACCATGCCGCGCGCCCGGGCTACGAGGCCGCCATTTGTCGCCAGTACGCCCCGATCGAGCCAGATGTTGTCTTCGAGGCCGACGCGGATGTTGCCGCCGGCGAGCACCGCCATCGCCGCATAGGGCAACTGGTTCCGGCCAATCGAGAAGGCGGAGAAATGCCAGCCGTCGGGCAGGTTCATCACCATCGACATCAGCGTGCCGACGTCGTCCGGCGCCCCCCAGGGCACGCCCATGCAGAGCTGCACCATCACCGGATCGTCGAGCAGGCCCTGATCCTTCAGCCACTTCGCAAGGACGAGATGGCCGGTGTCGAAGATCTCGATCTCCGGCCGCACGCCGAGCGACTGGATCTGCCGCGCCATCGCCTGGAGCATGGCGGGCGTGTTCGCCATGATGTAGTCGCCCTCTCCGAAATTCATCGTGCCGCAATCGAGCGTACAGATCTCGGGCAGGAGCTTCGCAACATGGGCGAGCCGCTCGGTCGCGCCGATCATGTCGGTGCCGGCCTCGGCGGGCGGAAGAGGTTTCTCCACCGGGCCGAGCGTCAGGTCACCGCCCATGCCGGCGGTGAGGTTGATGACCATGTCGCGGCCGGAGGCGCGGAGCCGGTCGACCACGTCCTCGTAGAGTTCCACGTCCCGCGCCGCCTTTCCGTTCCCGGGGTTGCGGACGTGGATGTGGACGATCGCCGCCCCCTGCTCAACCGCTTCGAGGCAGCTCTCGGCGATCTCGCCCGGCGTCACCGGCACCTTGTCGGAGCGGCCGGTCGTATCCCCCGCGCCGGTGATGGCGCAGGTGATGAATGCCTCGCGGTTCAGTTCCAGCCCCATTCCGCGCCTCCGTCCTGCAGCGGCCGCTCGAAGGCGGATGAGCGCATGAACGCCGCGCGCCCGCAACGGTGCGATGCGACAGTTTCCGTCGCTTCCATTCCCCTTGACCCGCCGGCCGGCCGACCCGATGCTCGCGCCATCTTCGCACCTGCAGGATGGCCCGATGGAAGCCTCGTTTTCCCGCCGCCGTCTCGTCGCGCCCGAGCGGCTTCGCGCGCTGATGCAGCGCTCCGATCTCTACGGCGCGCTCCAGCTCGGCTCCCATGCCGGCGCCATCGCGATCAGCGGGACGCTGCTTTGGCAGACTTGGGGAAGCTGGTGGGCCGTTCCCGTCTTCATGGTCCACGGCGTGCTGCTGAACTTCCTCTACGCCGGGCAGCACGAGCTTTCGCACGCCACCGTCTTCAAGACGAAATGGCCGAACGAGCTCTTCGGCCGGATCATCGGCTTCCTGATGATCTTCCCGCGGGATTTCGACCTGATCCAGCACTGGGCCCATCACCAGTACACCCAGAACTGGGAGAAGGACGGCGAACTGGTGCGGGAGCCCTATACGCTGAAGAGTTATCTCCTCTGGTTCTGGGGCGTCACCTACTGGACGACGCGGGTCGCCCGGATCGTCCGTTTCTGCCGCGGGATCGTGCTCGAGCCCTATATCCGGCCGGACCAGCACGCGACGGTGATCCGGGAGGCCCGGCTCCACGCGCTCGGCTATGCGGCGATCGCGGCGATCTCGGTCGCAACCGGCTCATGGGCGGCCGTCATCCTCTGGCTCGCGCCGATGGTGGCGATGAAACCGGCGCACCAGCTTCAGAACACGATCGAGCATCTCGGCCTCAGCCATGAGGACGACATCCTGAAGAATACCCGCTCGACCAGGACCAACGCGGTGATGCGCTGGCTCTGCTGGCAGATGCCCTATCACACCGCGCATCACACCTTCCCCTCGGTGCCGTGCTGGAAGCTGAAGGC
>CALFYQ010000045.1 GCA_937952085.1 uncultured Paracoccaceae bacterium
TTGGCCATGATCGTCTCCTTTCAGGCGATGGCGAGCCGGCTGCGCAGCGTCGGCGAGACCGTCAGATGCGGCAGGGCGCGGGGCGCCTTCGGCGCGACCCGGGCGGCGAGCGCCTCGGCAGCGCGCACCGCTTCGGAGAAGGCGGCGGCGATCACCGCCGGGCGGCCCTTCTCGGCGCGCGCGTCGCCGACGACGAAGACGCCGGGCGTCGTCGTCTCGCCGGTCGCATGGTCGGCGATTGGCCCGAGGCCGGTGACGCCTTCGGGCGCGAATTCGAGGCCGGCCCGGACGAGGAGAAGGTCCACGTCATGGGACGAACGGCCGGCGGGGCCCTCGACTTCGAGCCCCGAGAGGCGGCCGCCCTCGGCGCGGACACGCGCCACCTCGCCCCGGAGGGCGGAGATGCGCCCGGCCTCGGCCGCGGCGCGAAGCTTCGCGAGCTCGGCCTCGTCGGCGCGCACCGGGAAGGCGTGGATCAGCGTGACGGCGCGCGCCTTGCCGGCGGCCTCGAGCGCGGCGGCCACGGCCTCGGGCCCGTCGCCGGCGATGGCGACGCGGCGGCCGGCGGAATCGGCCTTGAGGTCTGCGGCGGCGATCTCGCCGATGCCTTCGGCGACGAGGCGCTTCGGCCGCATCGCGCCGAGCCCGCCGGCGAAGATCGCCGCGGCGCCCCAGATCGTCTCGCCGGTGTCGGTCTCGACGTTGAAGCCGCCTTCGAGCCCGCCCCAGATCGCGGTGGCGCGGCGGCCGAAGAGCCGGAGCGGCGCGAAAGGCCGAAGCTGCGCCTCGAGCTCGGCGGCGAGCGCCTCGGCCGGCAGCGGCGCGAGGCCCGGCGCGTCGCGCACCGCCTCGGCCGGGTAGAGCGCCGAGAGCTGCCCGCCGGCCCGCTCCAGCGAATCGACGATCACCGGTCGGAAGCCGCGGAGGCCGAGCTGGAACGCCGCGGCGAGGCCCGCCGGCCCGGCGCCGATCACCAGCGCCGGTTCGCCCGCGGCGCCGTAGCCATTCGTCTGGAGGTCTCGCATGTCGAGCTCCGCCCGGTTGTTCATGCCGGGGAAGGTAGGGCTCGGTGATGTGATACGCAATAATACACATACATCGGTTCACACACAAAATAATTAACAATGCAAGAATGTATATAATGTCGTTTGCCCGGGGTTTCATAATCGGCTAGTCCCATCAAGCACCTGCCAGAACGGAGCACCGGGTTGAGAGATTTCCTGCTGCGGCCGATCTGCGAGGCCGGAGGCGCTGGCGACGGGATGCCGCTTGCGGGCGGCCCGATCCGGTTCCACAAGGTCGAAACCCTTGGCATGATGCGGGAATCCCGCAAACTGCCGCTGAAATCCGTGGCGCCGGACGCGCTGAGGGCTTTCGCGGCGCCGCGAGGCGGCGTCGCCGGGGTGGCGACCGACCGGCCGCGGATCATGGCCGTGCTCAACGTGACGCCCGACAGCTTCTCCGACGGCCGCCCGGCGGAGACGGTCGCGGAGGCGGTGGCGCGCGGCCTTGCGCTCGTCGAGGCTGGCGCGGACTTCCTCGACGTGGGCGGCGAATCCACCCGCCCGGGCGCCGATCCGATCGCGCCGGAGGAGGAGCGCGCGCGCGTCCTCCCCGTGATCGAGGGGCTGGTCGCCGCCGGGCTTGGGGCGCCGATCTCGATCGACACCCGTAACGCCGGCACCGCGCGCGCGGCGATGGCGGCGGGCGCGCGGATCTGGAACGACGTGTCCGCCCTGACCTACGACCCGGACAGCCTCAAGACCGCAGCGGCGCTCGACTGCCCGGTCGTCCTGATGCACGCGCAGGGCGATCCGAAGACGATGCAGGACGCGCCGTCGTACCGGAACGTGCTGATCGAGGTCTACGCCTGGCTGGAGGCGCGGATCGCCGCCGTGGTCGCCGGCGGCGTTTCGCCGGACAGGATCATCGTCGATCCGGGCTTCGGCTTCGGCAAGACCGGGGCGCACAACCTCCAGCTCTTCGCCGGGCTCGCGGCGCTCCACGGGCTCGGGCGCCCGGTTATGGTGGGCGCCTCGCGAAAGCGGTTCATCGGCGCGCTGACCGGCGTGAAGGAGCCGGCGCGGAGGATCGCCGGTTCGGTCGGCGCGGCGCTGGCGGCGGCGGGGCAGGGCGTTCAGATCCTGCGGGTGCATGACGTGGCCGAGACGCGGGCGGCGCTGACCGTCTGGGCCGCGGCGCATGGGTTCGAAATCGCGGAGGCGTTGGTCTGATGGCGGGACTATTCGGCACGGACGGCGTGCGCGGCGAGGCCAATCGCGGCGTGATGACGGCGGAGACGGCGATGCGCCTCGCGATGGCCGCGGGGCGCTATTTCTCCGCCGGCTCGCACCGCGTGGTGATCGGCAAGGATCCCCGGCTCTCTGGCTACATGATCGAAGGCGCGATGGAGGCCGGCTTCACCTCGGTCGGCATGGAGGTGCTGCAGACCGGCCCGATCCCGACCCCGGCGGTGGGAATGCTGACGCGCTCGATGCGCGCCGGGCTCGGGGTGATGATCTCCGCCTCGCACAACCCGTTCCAGGACAACGGCATCAAGTTCTTCGGCCCGGACGGCTACAAGCTGAGCGACGAGCAGGAGGCCGAGATCGAGGCGCTGATGGACAGCCCGGTCCTCGCCCCGCCGGAGCGGATCGGCCGCGCCGACCAGATCCATGACGCCGCGGGGCGCTACATCGAGGTGGCGAAGTCCACCTTCCCGCGCCGGCTCTCGCTCGACGGGCTGAAGATCGTCGTCGATTGCGCCAACGGCGCCGCCTACAAGACCGCGCCGATGGTGCTCTGGGAGCTTGGCGCCGAGGTCGTGAAGATCGGCGTCGCGCCGAACGGGGTGAACATCAACGACCGCTGCGGCTCCACCCACCCCGAAGCCTGCCGCGACCGGGTGGTGCTCGAAGGCGCCGATCTCGGCGTCGCGCTCGACGGCGACGCGGACCGCGTGATCCTGATCGACGAGACCGGCCATGTCATTGACGGGGATCAGATTCTTGCGCTCATCGCCTCGGGCTGGGCGCGTGAGGGGCGGCTCGCCGGCGGCGCCGTGGCGGCCACGGTGATGTCGAACATGGGGCTGGAGCGGCTGCTCGGCGGGCTCGGACTCGACCTTCTGCGCACCCCGGTCGGGGACCGTTACGTCGTCGCGGCGATGCGGGAGCGGGGGCTCAATGTCGGCGGCGAGCAGTCCGGCCATGTCGTGCTCTCGGATTTCGCAACGACCGGCGACGGCCTGATCGCCGCGCTCCAGGTGCTGGCGGAGATGCAGGCGGCCGGCAAGCCGGCCTCGGAGATCTGCCGGATGTTCGAGCCGATGCCGCAGGTCCTGACCAGCGTCCGGTATCGGCTCGACGCGGCGGATCCGCTCTCGACCGGCTCGGTGCGCGCGGCGATCCGCGCGGCGGAGGCCCGGCTCGACGGCGCCGGGCGGCTCCTGATCCGGAAATCCGGCACGGAGCCGGTGATCCGGGTCATGGCTGAGGGCGAGGACGAGCGCCTCGTGCGCGACGTGGTGGCCGCCGTGGCGGCGGAGATAGAAGCGGGCTGAGAAACCGGCGCCCGCGTGACAAAGATCACATTTCCGAGCCGAGCGACTGTCACATAATCGCTCTAATCCGAATCAAATCGGTGTTCGCAAAGTTGTCGCGAGAGCGGAGAGCTTGCCTTTAAGCGCATAAAATTGCATGAAATCTGCGCTAGGGCGAAGCTTGCCGGCGGGCGTTTCGCGCGAACGCCGGCGGAAGGTGGGGCTTACCGATGCGGGGCATTGGGTCGTGAAGGCCGTTTTTCGCCATTTTGGCCATCTGGCAGCCGCATGCTTGGCCTTGATGCTTTGCGCCGCTGGCGCGTCCAGGGCGGGTGAGGAGCCGGTCGGCGTCGCGCTTGGCGCCGAAACCTGCGGGGCCTCCACCTGTCACGCCGCCGGCGCTCCCTGGCCGAACTCCGCCGTTTCCCAGAACGAGTACAATGTCTGGCGCGAAAAGGATCCGCACGCCGAGGCCTGGCTGGCGCTGACCACGCGCCGCGCCAAGGCGATCACGAGGAATCTCGGCTGGGGAGACCCGACGAAGGCCCGTCAGTGCCTCGCCTGCCACGCCTACCAGCCCCCCGCCGACAAGGTCGAGGCGACGTTCGACGTGCGCGACGGCGTCCAGTGCGAGACCTGCCATGGCCCCGCCTCGGCCTGGCTCGGCGTCCATGCCGCGGGCCTCTATTATTACGGCGAGAACCTCGAGAAGGGCATGTTCCCGACGACGGACCCGCAGAAGCGGGCCGATCTCTGCCTCGACTGCCATATCGGCAACGAGAGGCGGTTCGTCACCCATTCGATGTACGCCGCGGGCCACCCGCCGCTCTCCTTCGAGCTTGGCTTCTATTCCTGGTTCACGAAGACGAACCCGGAGAACCGCGCCGGCTATGCGCATTTCACCGTCGATGACGACTATCTGCAGCGGAAGCCCTGGCCCTTCGGCGTGAAGGTCTGGGCGATCGGCCAGGTGATCCAGGCGCGGCGGATCCTCACCCTCGTCACCGACCCGAAGAACGGGCCGAAGGGGCTCTTCCCGGAACTCGCGCTCTTCGAGTGCCGCTCCTGCCACCGCTCGCAGAAGGGGCCCGGCGTGCCCAACGTGGCGCTGCCGCGGGTGAAGACGGCGAACGTCCTCTTCGCCAGCTTCGCGGCGGAGCTGGTGGACCATGGTCTTGCGAACCGCATCCGCGCCGACGCGGAGGCGATCCGCACCGCCTCGCAGGAAGGATGGGAGGCGGTGATCGCGGCCTCCGCCCGGATGAAGCGGACGCTTGACGCGGTCGAGGCCAAGCTGGAGGCGCACGACTTCACCGTCGCCGACAACAAGGCGAGCCTCCGGCGCATCGCCCAGGCCTATCTCTCCGGCGCGCTCGACGAATACGAGGCGGCGGAGCAGGCCGTGCTCTCGGCCGGCTCGCTCGTCGACGAGCTCGACCGGATGAACTCCCTTCCGCCCGCTGACGCCGCCGCCGCGCTCGCGGCGATGGCGCAAGGCGTCGCCGCCTTCAAGACCGCCACCGAATACGCACAGTCCGACGTCCGCGCATCGCTCGGCGCGATCGCCCGGATCGTCGCTAGGTAGGGAGAGCCGCCATGCGCGCCGTGACTGTCGTACTGCTCCTCGCCCTCGGTCTCGCCGCGCCCGCATGGGCGCAGGGCGACGCCGCGCCGAGGGAGGTCAACCTTTCCGTCGCCGAGCAGACCGAGCTTCGCGTGCCGGCGGACCCGCATTCCGCGGTGTTCAAGGAATCCGAATTCCCCTCGGCGGTGCAGTGCGCGGAATGCCATCAGAAGATCTTCTGGCAATGGGCGTCCTCGAACCACGCCTACGCCTCGATCTCGCCGATGTTCCACAAGTTCGAGCAGCGGATCAACGATCTGGCGTCGGGCACGATCAACACCTTCTGCGTCCGCTGCCACCAGCAGATCGGCACGCAGTTGAACGAGCCGCGCGAGAAGCCGCTCTGGGAGCGGAGCCAGATCGCGCGGGAGGGCATCACCTGCGTCACCTGCCACCGCGCGGCGCAGCAGTTCGGCAAGGTGAACGGCGAGCGGCACGTCTCCCCCGGCAAGATCTACGAGCCGATGAAGGGCGCCGGGAACGGCCCCGGCATCGCCACCGTGCTGGAGGAGGCCGACAAGTACGGCGTCGCCACCGGGCCGGACGACGACGGCTCGCCCATGCATCTCGCGGCCATCGAGTTCGACCAGATCACCAAGTCGGAATTCTGCGTCTCCTGCCATCAGGTCGCGGTGCACCCGGGCATCAAGCTCGAGGTGGTCTGGGAGCAGTATCGCGCCTCGCCGGCGGCCAAGCATGGCATCACCTGCCAGGACTGCCACATGGGCAAGGTCCAGGGCCGGCCTGAGGGCTACGAGACCTGGCCGGTCGCCATCGTCAACGGCCGCCCGGTCGGCGATCCGAACCGGAAGCATTCGAACCACGCCTTCTTCGGGCCGGGCTATCCGATCGCCCATCCCGGGATCTTCCCGTTCAATCCGCGGGCGCTGCGCTGGTCGATCACGGAATGGCTCCGGTTCGACTGGCGCGCCGGCTGGGGCGAGCCCGGCTGGGAGGACCAGCTCGCCTCCGGCCAGGTTTCGGCCGAGTTCCCCGACATCTGGCGGAGCCGGCAGGAGCGGGAGACGGCGCGCTACGTCGTCGATCAGAACCTTCGGCTCCTGGAGCTGAAGCGGCGCGACCGCGTGGCGGTGATGGAGAACGGCTCCCGCCTCGACGGCCCGTTCATCGAAAACGGCGCGCCGAAGGTCGGCAAGGACCTCGATTTCCGGTTCCGCATCGTCAACACCGACGAGGGGCACAACCTGCCTTCAGGTTCGCTCGGCGCGCAGCCGGAAATCTGGCTCAATGTCGCGCTGATCGACCCGGACGGGAAGACGGTGTTCGAATCCGGCTATGTCGACTCGATCGGCGACATGGCGGACATCCATTCGCTCGACGTCGCGGCGGGGACGATCCCCTACGACGACCAGCTCTTCAACTTGCAGACGAAGTTCCTGGTGACCTCCGTGAAGGGCCCGGACCGGGAGATGTACCTGCCGGTCAATTTCGACATCGACCAGATCCCGCATATCCGCCCCTCCGGCGTGCCTTCCTCGGTGCTGAACCACCCGCCCTTCATCCGGATGGAGGGGCGTTCGATCCCGCCGCTCGGCTACAAGGACGCGACCTATGAGGTGCCGGGCGATCTGATCGACCGTCCGGGGACATGGAAAATTCAGGGCCGGCTGCGCAGCCGCGCCGAGCCCATGTATTTCATGCGCTTCGTCTTCGCGACGGAGGAGATGGAGCGGACGATGAACGAGTGGATGATCGACATTCACCCGGTCGCGGTCGAATTCGAGGTGAGCGAGTGATGAAGTTGCAGGCCCTGCGACGCGGCGTGAGCCGGGCCGCGCTCACCCTCCTCGCCGGCGCGGTCTGGGCCGGGCCCGGCGCGGCGGCGAGCTTCGATCTCGGCGCCTCGCTCACGCCGCAGGAGCGGGCCGAGGTCGGCACCGCGCCGGCGCCGATCGCTTCGATCCGCGGGCTGACCGGCCCCGGCGCCGAGGCGCTCACCCTGATCGACTTCTCTTCCGATCTCGGGCCGGCGGAGCGCGACCCGCTCACCCGCGAGACCGAGTTCGACCCCGACCATCACAAGTCCGACCCGGTCTATCCCGGCGGCTACGACCCTGACGCGCAGATCGAGATCTATGGCGGCAAGCGCGCCGTGCCGGTGGTGCGCCCGCTGCTGGAGATCGGGCGGGACCTCTACGGGCCGGGCGAAATCGGCGAAGGCAGCCCGATCTTCGGCGAGAAGAACCGGATCACGCCGCAGCTTCTGGTGTTCGGCGACGCCCGCATCGCCACCGCCTACAACAAGGACGCCGGCGGCACGGAAGTCGGCCAGACGGCGGTGGACCTCAACCTCTTCGCCAATCTCCAGCTCACCGGCACCGAACGGATCCTGATGTTCTGGGAGCCGCTGCAGAACGGCGCGAACTTCACCCGCTGGGAGTTCGCCGGGCCGGATCGGAACCGCAAGTCGGACCCGACGATCAAGCTCGGCGCGCAGCCGACCACGCTCTTCTTCGAGGGCGATCTCGGCGCGATCGTCGCCGGCCTCTCCGACGAGTACCAGAGCTGGGACCTGCCGATTTCCTTCGGCCGCATGCCGCTCCTCTTCCAGAACGGCGTCTGGCTGGAGGACGCCTTCATCGGCGCGGCGGCGACGATCCCGGCGCAGAACTCGCCCGCGCTCGGCATCACCAACTACGACATCACCTTCTTCGGCGGCGGGCAGGAGATCACCTCCGACGCCCTGGTGAACGGCGCTGGCCGCAAGGACGACGCCGAGGGCGCGATGATCGGCGTCGCCGGCTTCTTCGACGTGAACGAGGGCTATCTCGAAACCGGCGCCGCCTGGATCATCGACAAGGATCGCTCGGACGGCGATTTCTCCTATCTCAACCTGACGGCGGCGTTCTCGAAGCGCTATTTCGGCCTCGTCTCCAACGCGACGCGCGTCATCGCCAATATCGGCCAGGCGCCGGGCGGCGGACGGAAGAAGACGGCGAACGGCTTCATCGTCCTCTCCGAGAACGCGCTGATCACCAGCCAGGAACTGACGCTGATCCCCTACGCCAACTTCTGGCTGGGCAAGGACAACCCGCAATCGGCGGCGCGCGCGGCGGCGGCGGGCGGCATCCTGCGGAACACCGGCCTCGCCTTCGAGACCGACAACCTCACCGGCTTCCCGACGCTCGACCCGACCGGGCGGGACACGGTGGGAGGCGCGATCGGCGTCCAGTACCTCTTCGCGCTGGATCAGCAGCTTGTCGCCGAGGTCGCGGCCGTGGTGCCGTGGGACGGGCAGAACGGCGCGGTGAAGGACAACCAGTACGCGTTCAGCCTCCGCTACCAGATCCCGCTCAACAACCAGTTCATCCTGCGCGCCGACGCGATCTACGGCATCCAGGAAGGCCCGGCGGACGATCTCTACGGCGCGCGGGTGGAGCTTCGCTACAAGTTCTGACGGGCGGCGGCGTCGCGCCGCCCGGTCATCGCCAGAAGCGCGGCCGGCGCGGCGAGCGCGAGGCCGAAGGCGACCAGCGTCCAATGGCTGATCCCCGTCTCGCCGCCGCCGGGCGCGGCGAGCATCAGCCCGCCTGCGCCGGCCAGGAGCCGGCCGAGCCAGCCCTTCGCCCTGGCGCCGAAATCCCCGATCAGGCTCAGGTGCCCCTGCAGCGCCCCGGCGATCAGCCAGATGCCGATGAGCGCGGTGGCGAGGGTTAGGATCACCTCGCCCGCCGGCGCCTCGCCGACAAGGGCCGGGTTCAGCACGAAGAAGAAGGGCGCGATGTAGATCACGCCGCCGAGCTTCATCGCCTCGAAGCCGGTCCGCATCGGCCCGGCGCCGGCCATCGTCGCCGCCGCGAAGGCGCCGAGCGCGACGGGCGGCGTGATGAAGCTGACCATGCCCCAGTAGAGGATGAAGAGATGAACGGCGAGCTGGTTGAGCCCGGCCTGCTCCAGCGCCGGGGCCAGCACCACGGCGAGGAAGATGTAGCAGGCCGTCACCGTCATCCCCATGCCGAAGACGAAGGCGGTGAGCGCGCCCATGAGGAGAAGCGCGAAGGTGGAATCGCCCGCCATGAAGATCAGCTCGTTCACCAGCGTGCCGGCGAGCCCGGTGGCCGAGAAGGCGCCGACGATGAGGCCGACGCCGAGGAGGACGGCGGTCAGCTCCGCCAGCGCCCGGCCGACGCCGATCAGCAGATCGTAGAGCGCCGGCAGGGTGAAGCGGTGCCGCCTCAGAAGCTGGTTGATGACGAGAAGGAGTGCGGTGGCCCAGAACGGCGCCTGCGTCTCCAGCCGCAGCGCCACCATCAGCCAGATGAGAACGGCGAAGACGGCGATATAGGGCCAGCCCTCCTTCAGCGCGCCGAGAAGCGAGGGCACCTCGGCCCGCTCGAGCCCCTTCAGCCCGCGCCGCGCCGCATAGGCGTCCACCTGCGCGAAGAGGCCGAAATAGAAGAGGAGCGAGGGGATCGCCGCGGCGAGGGCGATGTCGACGTAGGGCCGCGAGAGGAACGAGGCCATGACGAAGGCCGTCGCCCCCATGATCGGCGGCATCAGCACGCCGCCGGTCGAGGCGCAGGCCTCCGTCGCCGCCGCGTAGCGGGCGGAAAAGCCGGTCCGCTTCATCGCCGGAATCGAGACCGCGCCGGTCGTCAGCACGTTGGAGATCACCGAGCCCGACATCGAGCCCATGAAGCCGCTCGCGAAGATCGCCACCTTCGCCGCGCCGCCGCGGAACTGGCCGACGAGGGCGAGCGCGAGATCGTTGAAGAACTTGCCGCCGCCGGTGTGCTGGAGGACGGCCCCGAAGAGGATGAAGCCGATCACCAGCGAGCCGAAGGCCCGCATCGGAATCCCGAAGGAGCTTTCCGACGAGATCATGTGGTAGGCGGCGAGATCCCAGAACGGCGAGGCGAAGCCCGAGAGCGGGTCCGGCATCACGTCGGCGATGGTCGGATAGAGCGAGACGAGAAGGACGATCAGGAAAAGGACGAAGCCGCCGGCGCGGCGCGTCCCTTCGAGGATCAGCACGTAGAAGAGGATCGAGACCCAGCGCGCCTCGTCGGGCGCTGCGAATTCCCACCCTTCCTCCAGCGACCGGTCGGCGGTCGCCGCGAAATAGGCGGCGGCGGCGAGCGCGAGGGTGAAGAGCGCCCAGTCCGCAGGGCCCGGCCCCTTCTCACGGAAGAGCGGAAAGACGAGGAAGGCGGCGGCGAGGAAGACGCCGGCCAGGATGTAGAGATAGGTCCCCTCGAGGAGGACGATCCCGAAGACCTGCAGGTTGAAGAGCTGATGGATCGAGAGCGCCACCGCCGCGACGGTCAGCGCCGCCACCGCAAACTTCGCCGTGCGGGATAGCGGGGCCGGGCCGACGCCCGCGGCCTCGCGCCGTTCGGTCGCGTCCATTTTGCCTCCGGGATACATGCGGGCGCGGCCGGGGCCGCGCCCATTTGCGCCAGAACGCGGCGATCAGAAGACGACCGGGAACCCGCCGGCGGCCAGCGCCTCCTTGCGCTTCGCGGCCCAGGCCTCGTCCCATGCGGCGGGCTTGGCGGCCTTCAGCTCCTCCCAGGCGGCGGAAAGCGCATCCTGCCGGGCGATCAGCATGTCGTTGTGCTTCTGCGCCTCGTCGGTCCAGACGCCCGCTTCCTTGAAGTAGCGGACGGCGCCCTCGTGATAGGGCACGACCCAGGTGAAGTTCTGCTTCGCCATCGCCCAGCCGCCGATGCCGGGGGCCTTGCCGTCATATTCCGGGAAGAGCTCCACCATCGCCTTCGTCATGTTGTAGACGAGGTCCGGGTCCTGATCCGCCATCGCGACGAGGACCGGATAGGCGTAGCCCGCCGTCGGCGCGCCGGGCGTGCCGTCGATATTGGCGCCGACCTTTGCGTTCATCGGGTCGAAGAAGGGGGCGACGTCCCGCATCCGGGCGAGCGCCTCCTTGTCGGAGGCGTCGATCGGCGGCCAGATCAGGCCGCGCGGGCCGGCCGCGGCCTCGTAGGCCATGCCGGAATTGGTGGAGGCGAAGGTGGCGTCCACCTGGCCGGAGGTGAGGCCCTTCCAGCCGTCGCCGAAGCCGCCGAACTCCACCTTCTCGACATCGTCCCAGGTGAGGCCGGCATAGGCGAGATAGGCGGTGACGTTCACGTTCAGCGCCGGAGCGCCCTTGATCCAGGCGACGCGCTTGCCCTTGAGGTCGGCATAGGTCTTCACGCCGATATCCCCGGCGACGCCCACCGCGAGGCCGACCGCGCCGCCATTGTTGGCGACGAGGACGCGCACCTTCTGCGGCCCCCAGTTCTCGCCGCCGAACTCGAAGACGCCTTCCTGCGCCATGAACGAGCCGCCGACGCCGGTGGCGGAGAAGGAGACCTTGCCCTGCCGCAGCGGCTCCGAGCGGGAGACGTCGTTCTTGCCGGGCAGGACGCGGAGATTTGTGCCGGTCGCGTTCTGCAGGGCCGCGCCGATGGCGACGGCCTGGTTGTAGCCGGCCGAGCCGGTGTCATAGGCCGTCCAGGCGAGCTGCTTGGGCAGCTCCAGCGCCGCGGCGGGGCCGGCGGCGAGCGCAATGGCGGCGACGATGGGGGTCAGCTTCATCAGGTTCCTCCGGTTGCATGCCGCGTCTTGCGCGCGGGTCGACCGGAATAAGACCAGCGTGGAGAAGGCGAGGCAAGCGCGAAGGCCGCCGCCGCACGGAATGCGAAGGGGCGGCCCGCCGGGCCGCCCCTCTTGGGCTTCGCGGCGGCGGCCCGTCAGGCGGCGCGCTCGGCCCGGCGGCGGAAGCCGAGCCCGGCGAAGACGCCGATTCCGCCGAGCGCCAGCGGCAGCGCGGCCGGCAGCGGCACGGCGGAGACCGGCGTCAGCGAGATCGAGAGCGAGAAGCTGCCGGTCCCCGAAGGATCGCCGATGCGGAGATCGGCGAGCAGGCTGTCGGAGAGGAAGGTCGAGATCAGGAACGCGCCCGAAGCCGAATTCGAGGTCAGCCCGGTGATGTCGATCGCGAAGAAGATCGGCGCGAGCGCGGAGATCACCGGGCTGAAGTCCAGCGTGCCGGAGACGTCGAAGCCGGGGAGCGGGGCCGGGTCGAGGGAGCCGAAGGCGCCGAAGGCGCCGATCGCGAGGGCGACGACGTCGTTCGGCGCGAGCGGCGGCAGCAGCAGGCTGTCGGAGAAGAGCGTCGAGCCGTCGGCCATCAGCGTCGCGGTGGCGAGGAAGCTCTGCGGCGCGTCGAGATCGGCGATCAGGCTTTCCGCGAAGAAGGCGCCCTCCACCTCGGCGAAATAGCCGCCCGTCACCGCGTCGATGTCGTAGGTTCCGCTTGCGTCGAAGCTGGCGCCTCCGACCACGGCCGCATCCGCGGTCGACGAGAAGGCGCCAATGCAAAATGCTGCGGCGAGGCCGCGAACAAGCACACGCATTTCCGAAATCCCCACAAGTTGCACCGGAGTCAGGGGAGCCGGATTCGGCGCAGGCCGTCAATCAATTGTTAACGCTGGATTGGTTAACGGGCCTCGGGTGTAAGTATAGCGCGAAGAAGCGCCATCGGATGCACGCGGAGGGAGAGTCGAAGGGCGAGATAGTCTTCCACCACCTCCTCGCCCTCGGTCGGCGCCGGCGGCGAGAATCGGGGCTCGGAAAGCCCCTCGCCCTCGATCAGGCCGTCGAAGAGCGGCAGCGGCGCCGGCGCGCGGATCGCCTCCGCCGCCCAGAGCGCCTCCCGCCGCGAAAGGCCCATGTCGCGGAACGCGTCCGCCTCGGCCAGCGCCCGGAGCGTGCGGGGCGAGGCGCCGGCCTTCAGCCAGAGATCCTCCACGTCGGCGTATCCGTTGCCGCGGGCGGCGGCGAGCCAGAGCCCCTCCTCCTCCTGCAGCCCCTTCACCTGCCGGAAGCCGAGCCGGAGCGCGAGGCCGCCCTTCCCATCGGGCTCCATCACGTTGTCCCAGAAGCTCTCGTTGGCGGAGACCGGCCGCACCTCCACGCCATGCGCCCGCGCATCCCGCACGATCTGCGCCGGGGCGTAAAAGCCCATCGGCTGCGAGTTGAGGAGGGCGCAGGCGAAGATGCCGGGATGATGCTTCTTCAGCCAGGCCGAGGCGTAGACGAGGAGCGCGAAGCTCGCCGCGTGGCTTTCGGGGAAGCCGTATTCGCCGAAGCCCTCGATCTGGGAGAAGCAGCGCGCGGCGAAGTCGGTGTCGTAGCCGTTCCCCTTCATCCCGGCCATGAACCGTTCCCGTAAGGTGTGGATCGTGCCGGATTTCCGGAAGGTGGCCAGCGCCCGGCGGAGCCGGTCCGCCTCCGACGGGTCGAACCCGGCGCCGATGATGGCGATCTGCATCGCCTGCTCCTGGAAGAGCGGGACGCCGAGCGTCTTGCCCAGCACCTCGCCGAGCGCGTCGGAGGGGAAGCTCACCTTCTCCTCGCCCCGGCGGCGGCGGAGATAGGGGTGCACCATGTCGCCCTGGATCGGTCCCGGCCGGACGATGGCGACCTCGATGACGAGGTCGTAGAACTTCCGCGGCCGCATCCGCGGCAGGAAGTTCATCTGCGCCCGGCTCTCCACCTGGAAGACGCCCAGGCTGTACGGCTCGCAGAGCATGTCGTAG
>CALFYQ010000046.1 GCA_937952085.1 uncultured Paracoccaceae bacterium
GCCAGCGTCGCCTCGGGCGCCCGGTTCACGAGGTCGAAGGCCGAGGGTCCGTCGCCGCCCATCCGCATGTCGAGCGGCCCGTCCTTGCGGAAGGAAAAGCCCCGGCGCGCCTCGTCGAGCTGCATCGAGGAGACGCCGATGTCGAAGACGATCCCCGTCAGCGGCCCCTCCACCAGCGCGTCGAGATCGCCGAAGCAGCCCTCGACGATCTGCAGCCGCCCGCCGAAACGGGGCGCCCATTCGCGGCCGCGGGCCACCGCCTCCGGGTCCCGGTCGAGGGCGATCACCCGCTCGGCCCCGGCCTCCAGCAGCGCGGCGGAATAGCCGCCGGCGCCGAAGGTCGCGTCGGCAAAGACGCCGCCCGAGGCCGGCGCGATCGCCTCCAGCACCTCGGCCAGCATCACCGGCTCATGGAGGGCGCGGGCGCGGGCCCAGGCCTCGTCGACCGCGGGGGCGCTCACGAGGCGCCCCGCCTTGCGGCCTGGAGGGCGCGGAGCCTGGCGCGGCTCGCCTCGTCGTTCTCCGCCTTCCAGGCGGCGTAGGCGGCGGGATTCCAGATCGCGAACTTGGTGAACTGGCCGACGAAGGTCGCCTCCTCGCCGATATCGGCGACGATGCGGAGATCCCTCGGCAGCACGATGCGCCCGGCCTCGTCGACCTGCGCGGGGTGGATCGAGCCGGCGAGAAGGTCGCCGACCGAATCATAATCGCCGAAGGTCGGATCCTCGTCGGCGAATTCGGCGAGACGGTCGAGAAAGCTCTGGCCGAAGCCCTCGATCACCGGCTCGCCCATTGGGTTGGGGCGGAGATAGACGAGGTTTTCCTCACCCTCCTCGGCGGCGAGCACCTTGCGGAACGACGAGGGGATGGAGACGCGGCCCTTCGCGTCCACCCGGTTCGTTACCGTCGAGGTGAAGCGTCGAAGCACCAGGGCCTCCCGCCCGATCCGCCCCCCGAGACAAGCCGTCCCGGCGGGGGCGCCGAGGGGCGATGAAACCAAGCGGGCCGCGCACCTTTCGCGATGCGCGGCCCGGAGACTGTCCCTCGGCGCCTTCCGACTGCGCCCGCCGCATTTCGCGGTCGTTCCGCCTCGCAGCAGCGCCCCTGGCGCCCGTATGAACCTGCTCTTTTATCGTTTGAGCCAGGGCCGCTGCCCGATTTTGGTAGCATGGTGAATCATGCCTAGCAACTACATTTTATCCCACCAGCCCCCACGAACCGACCAAGGGTGGATAAGATTCAACGGAACGGAGCGGGAACTTATGAACGAACTATGAACAAACCAGCTATTTTCTTGGTTTGTTCTTGCCGCACTGTTCGCTCCAGCGGCGCGTTGCGGTGGGATGACATCCCTCTTGCGGTGGGATGCGCTCCCACCCTGGAGAAGAGGAAAGGCGCGGATGGCCTGTACGCCGGGTTCTGTCCCCGCCGGGGCGGGGGATGGCCATTCATCTGGGACGCGCGTCGCCGCGCGCCTCGTGCGACCTACCCGGCCGACGGGGCGGAGTCCCCCTGCCCCCTTGCGGGAGCGGTCGGCCCTATTCGGTCTTGCGGCCGGCGGGGCTTGCCATGCCGCCCCCGTCGCCGGGGGCGCGGTGGGCTCTTACCCCACCGTTTCACCCTTACCCTTTCGGGCGGTCTCTTTTCTGTGGCGCTTTCCCTCGGGTCGCCCCGGCCGGGCGTTACCCGGCGCCGTCTCTCCATGCCGCCCGGACGTTCCTCACCCTTTCGGGCGCGGCCATCCGGCCATCCGCGTGGGCTGCGATAGGGCGGCGGCGCGGCGCGGTCAACCGCCGCCTTCCGCCTCCCGCCCGAAGAGCGCCGCCGCGAGACCGAGCGCGCCGAGGAAGGCGAAGCGCGCCGCCTTCCCCTTTGCGCCCCGGCCGAACGCCAGCCGGCACGCGAGCGCGGATTGAAGCGCGTAGTAGACGGCGAAGGCGCGCGAAGCGTAGCCGATGATCGAGAAGATGTCGGAGCCCCAGGTGAGCGCGACGCCGACTCCGACGAGAATCGCATAGGCGCCGCGGGCCGGAACCCGGCCCTTCGTCAGTTCCGCGGCGAGCCCGCCCGCCCCGCCGGCGTCGGCGATAGCCGCGCTCGCCTGCGCCGCCAGCGCCGCCAGGACGAGGAGCGGCGGCAGGACGGCGGAGGCTGCGCCGACGAGGTCGATGATCGTCGTCTCGGTGAGCGCGCCCGCTTCGATCTCGAAGCCGACCGAGAGGAGCGCGACATAGGCGAGGTAGATCGCCGAGGCGAGAAGCTGGGCGAGCCGCATCGAGCGGATGCGCGTCTCCGCGTCATAGGTTGCGCCGAGATAGCGGGAGGTCTCGAAGCCCTGCACGGTGACGATGAGGCCGAAGCCGAGCGTCAGCGCCTCGATCGGCCCGAGCGCCTCCGGCGCGACGATGAGCGCCCCCGCCTCCGCCCGGCCGAAGACGAAGATGGCGAGCCCGGCGATGAGCGCGGCGATGACCGCGAGCTTCAGCGAGACGGTGAACATCTCCGCCTTCTCGAGGGCGCGGAAGCCGCCGCTCCAGCCGATGGCGAGAAGGGCGAGGAGCGCGGCGGTGGTCGCCGCCTGCGCCTCCGAGCGCCCGTCGAAGGGCGTCAGCTTCACCCCGAAGGCGCCGAAGAGGTTGAGGTAATAGGCGACGGAGACGACATAGGCGCCGGCGAGGGCGATGTCGGAGATGACCGAGATCGCACGCGCCGCCCTGCCCCGCGCCACCGCTTCGCCCTCGGCGTGGCGGATGTTCTCCCGCATCACGTCGCCGAAGCCCCAGGCGGCGAGGCAGAGCCCCGCCATCGCCGCCGTCGCCCAGATTCCGAAGCCGTGGACGAGGATCGGCCCGAGGACGAGAAAGCCCGAACCGATGATCGAGGCGAGCGGCGTCGCCGTGGCGCGCCAGAGCTCGGCCCGTCGGGTCGAAGGCAGGAGGAGGAAGACCGCCGCGACGAGTGCGGTGGCGAGAATGACGCCGCCGGCCAGCGTCATCGCGGCGCCGCGAGTCCCTGCCGGGCGAGGCGCGCCCAGTCGAATTTCGGGCCGGGATCGATCTTCCGCCCCGGCGCGACCTCCTCATGGCCGACCACGTTCTCGGGGCGGACAGGCCAGCGCGCCAGTATCGCGCGGAGAAGGGCTTCGAGCGCCCGCATCTGCGGCTCCGGGAACGGGTGATAGCCGTGCTCATGGCCGAGATTGACGAGCTCGATCCCGATCGAGCGGGAGTTCACGTCGCTCTCCCCGCCCCAGGAGGAGACGCCCGCATGCCAGGCGCGGCGGCCTTCGTCCACCAGTTGCTCCGCCCGACCGTCGAGGTCGATCAGCCAGTGGGCGGAGACCTTGGCGGCGGGGTCGCAGAGCCGCTCGCGGGCGGCTTCGGCCGTCTTCATGCCGGTATAGTGGATGACGACCATGTCCGGGGGGCCGAGGCGGCGCGCGTCATGGTTCGGGCTTTGCATGGGGCGAGCATTCGGCGAGGCTCGCGCCCATGTCCAGCTTCGTGGAATCGGGCCGGCCCTCGCCCCTTCCGAACCGCGTCACGCCTTTCGGCGAGATCGTCGCCGACCCGGCGCGCTGCGGCTGGATGGGCAACCGCGGCGGCCGGATCCACGAAGGGTTCCGCATCGCGCGGGCGCAGGCTTCGCGCCGCTGGATCATCTGCCGCCTCGTCTGGAAGGACTGGCGGCGGGAGGTGATGGCGGCGGGCTATACCGAGCTCTTCTTCCATGACGAGGCGACGGCGCTGGCCGCCGGGCACCGGCCCTGCTTCCTCTGCCGCCGCGAGGCCGCGCGCGCCTTCGCGGCGGCCTTCGGCGAGGCGCGCGCCGACGATATCGACGCCCGGCTCGCCGCCGAGCGGCGCGGGCCGAAGCCCGTCGTGACCGAGGCGGACCTTGCGCCGGGCGCCATGGTGGCCGCCGGCGCCGCCGCCTTCCTCTGGGACGGCGCCGCCTTCCGCCGCTGGTCATTCGCCGGCTGCGGGGCGGCGGAGCGGCCGAAGGGTCCGCTCCGCCTGCTGACGCCGCCCTCGACGCTCGCCGCGCTCCGCGCCGGCTATCGCCCGGAAGACCTTCCCTCGCCGCCACGCAAGGAGACCTGAGATGACAGAGGACGCGCCGCACCTGCCGGCCGACGCCAGGGCCGCCTTCCTCGGCCTCGGCGCGATGGGGTCCCGGATGGCGGCGCGGCTGGTCGCCGCCGGCGCCGATCTCGCGGTCTGGAGCCGGTCTTCGCCGCCGGTCGCCGGGGCGCGGGCGGCGGCGAGCCCGCGCGCGGCGGCGGAAGGCGCCGGCTTCGTCTTCGCCATGGCGCGGGACGACGCCGCCTCCGAGGCGATCTGGCTCGACCCGGAGACGGGCGCCTTCGCCGGCATGGCGAAGGGCGCGCTCGCCATCGAATGCGCCACCGTCTCGCCCGGCCATGCGCGCCGGCTCCATGAAGCGGCGGCGGCGCGGGGGCTCCGGATGCTCGACGCGCCGGTCTCCGGCTCCCGCCCGCAGGCGGAGGCGGGCGGGCTCCTCTTCCTCGTCGGCGGCGCGGCGGCGGATCTGGCGGAGGCGGCGCCGCTGTTCCAGGCGATGGGCCGGGGCGCGGAGCATATCGGCGGGCCGGGCGCAGGGGCGGTGGCGAAGCTCGTCGTCAACGCCATGCTCGGGGTGCAGATCGCCGCGGTGGCGGAATTGCTGGCGCTGGCGAAGGGCGCGGGGGTGGACCCGGCGGCGGCGCTTCGCGGCTTCGCCGCGACCCATGTGGCGAGCGGCGCGGCGAAGGCTTCGGGGGAGGCGATGGTCGCGGGGCGCTATCCGCTCGCCTTCCCGATCGACCTCGTTCTTAAGGATCTCGGCCTTGTCGGCGACGCTTCGGCGGAGGGCGCGGCGGTGGTCGAGGCGGCGGCCTCGGTCTTCCGCCGGGCGGCCGCGGCGGGGCTCGGCGGCGAGAACTCGACCGCTGTGGCGAAGCTCTACGGTTTCTGATCGCGCCGGGAGATCCCGAAGCTATCTCAACGGCTTGGCGCCCCTAACGCGTGCGATAGGGGCCGGGCGGCTCAGCCCCGTTCGCGCATCACCCGCTGGCGGGCCATCGCCACTTCCGGGTCCGGCACGTGGAGCAGCGCGCCGATCTGGCGCATCAGCCCGTCCTCCTCATAGTCCCGCGCGCCATCGGCGAGGACGACGCGCCAGAGGTCTTCGAGGAGGGCGCCGCGCGCCTCGGGCGCATGGGCCTGTTTCAGCGCGCGGGTGAAGCCGACATTGTCGAGCGCCGCGGCCTCCGCCGCCTCTGCGCGGGCGAGGAGCGCCGCGCCGTCACCGAAGCGGGCGTCGAGCGCCGCCTCGATCGCCGCGCGTTCCTCCGGGTCGAACCGGCCGTCGGCGCGGGCGAGGCGGACCATGAGGGCGGCGAGGGCGAGCGGCGCATCCGCCTCCCGCTCCGGCGCGGCGGGCCCCGAGAGGAGCGCCGCGATCTCTTTCAGGAAACTCATGGGTCGAGCATGCCCGATTTCGCCGCCTCTTCGAAGAGGACGGCGTGCCGCGCCGCCACCTCCTCCGGCGCCGCGCCATAGCCGCCGCCGAGGACGCTGACGAGGGGGAGCCCGCGCGCCTTCGCGAAGGCGAGCACCCGCGCCTCCCGCGCCCGGAGCCCTTCGGGCGAGACGGCGAGGCGGCCGAGCCGGTCTCCCGCAGCCACATCCACCCCGGCGTTGTAGAAGAGGAGGTCGGCCGGGAAGGCGGCGACGAGGTCGAGCGCGGCCTCCACGGCGGAGAGATAGGCGGCGTCCTCGGTCCGGTCCGGCAGCGGCAGGTCGTGGGAGGAGCGCGCCTTTCGCGCCGGGAAGTTCTTCTCGGCATGGACCGAGACGGTGAGGACGCGCGGCTCCCCCTCGAAGATCCGCGCGGTGCCGTCGCCCTGGTGGACGTCGAGATCGAGCACCGCGACGCGCCGCACCGCCCCTTCGGCGAGGAGCGCCGCCGCCGCGACCGCGACATCGTTGAAGACGCAATAGCCCGCGCCGTTCCCGCGCGCCGCATGGTGCGAGCCGCCGGCGAGGTTGAAGGCCGCGCCGCGCTCCCGCGCCAGCCGGGCGGCGAGAAGCGTGCCGGCGGCCGCGAGCCGGGCGCGCCGCGCCACCGCCGCGTTGGCGGGCAGGCCGATGCGGCGCGCCTCCTCCGCGCTTAGCGCGTGGGAGAGGACGCGGGCGACATAGCCCGGCTCATGGGCGAGGCCGATCACCCCTTCTGGCGCCTCGACCGGCGCGAGGAACCCACCCGGCGCCATCAGCCCGCGCGCCGCCAGCGTCTGCCGCAGATAGCCGTATTTCGACATCGGGAAGGGGTGAGACGGCCGGATGTTCACCTCGTAATCCGGATGGAAGACGAGGGCGGGGGCGGTCATCGGGGCGCCCCGCAAGGATCGGGGGCGAGGTCGGGAAGGGAGACGTGGGCGGCACGGCGGGCTCGACGGCCCGTCTTGCGCGCGTGCGGTTCGGCCTCGCCCCAGCCGCCCATTCCGGTCGCGCGGCGTGGAGAGGGCCGCGAACGCTCCTGGGCGGGCGCCTGCTCCGGGCGGCGTCTGCGCGTTATGGCGTCGTGCCGCCCTGGGCCCGATCCACTCCTGACAGCCGGGGAGCGCCCGCCCGCTTGGAGGAGCGGCGGGCGCGGCCCGGGCTGGTCGCGCGGGCCGGAAGGGATGGTGACGCGCGCGCCTGTGGTCCGGCGGTCTCGGATGACGCCGGAACAGGAGCGCGCCGCCTCCGGTCTCACGCCGGCGCCAGCAGGCGGTCGACGATCGCCAGCGCCTCCCGTTTCGTGCCCGCGAGCCGCGCCTCGAGCGCGCCGAAATCCTTCGCCTCGCCGGCGCGGGCCAGGACGGCGCGAAGGCCCCGCCCCGCGGCTTCGGGCCTCGTCATCCCGGCGATGGCGACGCGCTCGACATGGAGAAGGCGGCTCTGGAGCCGGTGCGCCTCGGTCAGGACGGCGGCGTCGGCCTCGCGAAGGGCGCCGGCGGCGCGGAGCGCGGCGAAGGCTTCCGGGGCGGAGCGGGCGCCGGCGATGGAGGCTTCGAGAAGGCCGCATTGGGCGGCGAACTCGATGTCCATGATGCCGCCCGCGCCGTGCTTCAGCGACCAGAGCGCCCCCCGCTCCGCCCGCTTCGCCTCGACGAGGCGCGCGCGCATGGCGGCGACGTCGGCGCGGGTCTCGGCCGGGTCCCGCTTCTGGCGGAGGATCCGCTCGGCGATGGCGTCGATCCCGGCGCGAAGGTCGTCCGGCCCGACAACGGCGCGGGCGCGGGTGAGCGCCATGCGCTCCCAGGTCCAGGCCTCGGTCTCGTGATAGCGGCGGAAGCTTTCGAGGCTGACCGCGACCGGCCCCTGCCCGCCGGACGGGCGGAGCCGCATGTCGGTCTCGTAGAGCGGGCCCTCGGCGGTCTGCGCCGTCAGCGCGGAGACGAGCGCCTGGGTCAGCCGCGCATAATAGGCGCCGACAGAAAGCGGTTTCGGCCCTTCCGAGGCCTCCATCCCGGCTGCGTCGTAGACGACGATGAGGTCGAGATCGGAGGCCGCCGTCATCTCCCGCCCGCCGAGCTTGCCCATGCCGATCACCGCCGCGCCGGCGCCGGGCGGCGGGCCGTGCCGGCGGGCGAATTCGGCGGTGGCGGCGGGCAGGAGCGCGTCGAGGCAGGCCTCGGCGATGTCGGAGAAGCCGCGCCCCGCCTCCGCCTCGTCGGCGACGCCGCGGAGCACCTGTACGCCGAGACGGAAGCGGAAATCCTTCGCCCAGACGCGGACGAGGTCGAGCACCGCCTCGTAGTCCGCCGCGCCGGAGAGCGCGGCGGCGAGATCGCCCGAAAGCGCCGCGCGGTCCGGCAGCGGCTCGAAGAAATCGGCGTCGAGCACGGCGTCGAGCACGCCGGAATTCCGCCCGAGATAGACCGCGAGCCGGGGCGCCGCGGCGCAGATCTCGGCGATGAGATCGAGAAGCGGCGGGTTCGCCTCGAAGAGCGAGAAGAGCTGCACCCCGGCGGGCAGGCCGGAGAGGAAGCGGTCGAACTGAAGCGCGGCGTCGTCCGGGTCCCCGGCCTCGGCGAGACGGCGGAGGATTTCCGGGGCGATGACGCGGAACTTTCGCTGGGCGCGCTGGCTGCGGGTGCAGGGAAGCTCCCCCGAGCCCCAGCGCGCCGCCATGTCCCGCACCATTTCGGGCCGGGCGAAGGGGAGGCTGGCGACGACATCCTCGGGCGCCGGGGCGGGCTTCGGCGCATCGCCGGAGGCGCGGTTGAAGAAGCTCTCGGCGAGGCCGCGCACCTCGCGTAGCCGCGCCGCCACCTCCGCCTCCATCGCCGCCCGGTCCGGCCAGCCGCCGAGCGCGGCGACCACCTCCCGCGCCTCCGCGCTTTCGGGGATCTCCTGCGTCTGCGCGTCATGGACCATCTGAAGGAGGTGTTCGAGCCGGCGGTGGGCGCGGTAGCCGGCGCGCATCTTCGCCTCCGTCCCGGCGTCGATCCGGCCGGCGGCGGCGAGGGCGGCGAGCGCGGGCTCGGTGCCGCGGAGGCGGAGCGACGGATCCCGCCCGCCGAGGGCGAGTTGCTGGGTCTGGGCGAAAAACTCGATCTCGCGGATGCCGCCAGGCCCCTTTTTCAGGTTGAAGCCCGGCAGGTCGTCCGGCCCCTGCGGGCCGACCTGGTCCCGGATCATGGCGCGGATCGAGTTGATGTCCTCGAGCGCGGCGAAATCGAGATGGCGGCGCCAGATGAAGGGGGCGATCTCGGCGAGGAAGCGCTCGCCGGCGGCGATGTCGCCGGCCGAGGCGCGGGCCTTGATGAAGGCGGCGCGCTCCCAGGTGCGGCCCATGCTCTCGTAATAGCGCTCCGCCGCCTCGACGCTGAGGCAGATCGGCGTGACCGAGGGGTTCGGCCGGAGCCGGAGATCGACCCGGAAGACATAGCCGCCCTCGGTGGCGTCGGTCAGGAGCTTCACCGCCCGCTGCGCGACGCGGACCCAGCGCGGCTTCAGCTCCTGCGCCGCATCCGCGCCGAAGCGCTCCGGGTCATGCAGCAGGATCAGGTCGATGTCGGAGGAATAGTTGAGCTCCCGTGCGCCGCCCTTGCCCATGAAGAGGACGACGAGGCCCGCCGCCTCGGGCGTCAGCCCGGCGAGAAGGCCCGAGGTCTCGGCGGAAAGCGCGGCGGCGAAGGCGCGGGCGACGGCGCGGTCGGCGAGGTCGGTCAGCGCGCCCGTCACCTCGTCCAGCGCCCAGAGGCCGCCGAGATCGGCCAGCGCGACGAGGAGCGCGGCGCGCCGTTTCATCTGGCGCAGCGCGGCGCCTTCGTCGCGGAGGCCCTCGGCGGGCGGGTCGGCGAGAAGCCCGGCGAAGGCGGCTTCGGGCCCGGCCGCCAGCGCGTCGGCGAGCCAGTCCGCCTCCCGCGCGATCAGGTCGGAGAGATAGGGGGAGGAGCCGGCGGCGCCGGCGAGAAGCTCGCCGACCGGGCCGGACGCGCCGAGCCGCTCCTTCGCGGCGCGGCCGCGCGCTTGGTCATGGGCGCGCGGCGCGGCGCGGACGCGGCCGGCGAAGCCGCCGCTCACCTGCCCTCGTAGGCGGGCTTCCGCTTTTCGAGGAAGGCGAGGACGCCCTCCTCGAAGTCCCGCGTGGCGCCGAGGGCGCCCTGTTCCTTCGCCTCGACGGCGAGCTGCTCGGCGTAGCCGTTTTCGACGCTCCGGCGGAGCGCGCGGCGGATCGCGGCGTAGGCGCGCGTCGGCCCCTTGGCGAGCCGGGCGGCGAGTTCGCCGACGCGGCCCGAAAGCGCGTCGTCATCCACCACTTCCCAGATGAGGCCCCATTCGGCGGCCTGCGGCGCCGGGATCGGCTCGGCGAAGAGGCACATGCCCATCGCCCGCGCGAGCCCGACCTGCCGCGGCAGGTGCCAAGTGCCGCCGGCGTCCGGCAGAAGGCCGATCCGCGCGAAGGCTTCGAGGAAATAGGCCGAGCGCGCGGCGACCACCACGTCGCAGGCGAGCGCGAGATTCGCCCCGGCGCCCGCCGCCGGCCCGTTGACCGCGGCGAGGATCGGAACCGGGCTCTCCTCGATCAGCTTCAGGATCGGCTCGTACTCGTCCTTCAGAAGGCGTTCGAGGTCGATGTCGGAGGCGCGCTTGGTCTGGCCGAGGTCCTGCCCGGAGCAGAAGGCGCGACCGGCGCCGGTGAGGACGATGGCCCGCGCCTCCGCCTGCGCCCGCTTCATCGCGTGGACGAGCTC
>CALFYQ010000047.1 GCA_937952085.1 uncultured Paracoccaceae bacterium
GCCTCCGCTCAGGCGCATTTCGAATGGCCGCAATTGCCGCAGGTCATGCATCCCTCGACCATACGCATCTCGCGCGCGCCGCAAGAGGGGCAGGCCGGGCCGGAAGGCCGCTCTCCGACCGCGACGCGCGCCGCCTTCGGGTCTGCCTTGAGACCCTGACCCTCGCCGGCGATGAAGCCGATCTCGACGAGATGCCGCTCGATCACCCCGCCGATGGCCGCGAGGATCGAGGGCACGTAGCGGCCCTCCATCCAGGCGCCGCCGCGCGGGTCGAACACCGCCTTCAACTCCTCGACCACGAAGCTGACGTCGCCGCCCCGGCGGAACACGGCCGAGACCATCCGCGTCAGCGCGACGGTCCACGCGTAGTGCTCCATATTCTTGGAGTTGATGAAGATCTCGAAGGGCCGCCGCCGCCCGCCGATCACCACGTCGTTGAGCGTCACATAGATCGCGTGCTCGCTCTCCGGCCATTTCAGCTTGTAGGTCGCGCCGTCCAGCGCCTGCGGCCGGTCGAGCGGCTTCGACATGTAGACGACCTCGCCGCCCTGCGCCACCTCGGGCGCATGGGCCGGCGCGGCGTCTTCGGCGGCCGCCTCCACCTTCTTCGCCGTGGGCTCCGCGGAGAGCACCGATCCGGTGATCTCGTTGGGCCGATAGGTGGTGCAGCCCTTCAACCCCTGCTCGAAGGCGAGGCGGTAAACCTCCTTGAAAGCGTCGAAAGAGATGTCCGCGGGGCAGTTGATCGTCTTCGAGATGGAGCTTTCGACATAGGGCTGCGCCGCCGCCTGCATCCGCACATGGTCCTCGGGCGTCAGGTCCTGCGCCGTCACGAACCAGTCGGGCAGTTCCGCGTCGCCGTGGAGCCGGCGCCATTCGCGAACGGCGAAATCCTCCACCAGCTCCTCGGTCCGCCCGCCATCCGGCTGCAGCACCTTGCGGGTGTAGGAGAGCGCGAAGATCGGCTCGATCCCGGAGGAGACGTTGCCGGCGAGAAGCGAGATCGTCCCCGTGGGCGCGATGGAGGTGAGAAGCGCGTTCCTCACCCCATGCGCGCGGATCTCCGCCCGGACGTCCTCGTCGAGCGCGGCGACGGTCTCCGTCGCCAGGTACTTGTCGCGGTCGAAGAGTGGGAACGGCCCCTTCTCGGCAGCCAGCCGCGTCGAGGCGAGATAGGCCGCGCGCTGGATCGCCTTCATCCAGCGGGCCGTCTCCGCCGCCGCCTCCGGCGCGCCGTAACGAAGGCCGACCATCGCCAGCGCATCGGCGAGGCCGGTGACGCCGAGCCCGATCCGTCGCTTCGCCTTTGCCTCCTCCGCCTGCTGCCGCAGCGGAAATCGGGAGACGTCGATCACGTCGTCCATCATACGCACCGCGGTCCCGACCAGCCGCTCCAGCGCCGCCATGTCGAGCGCCGCATCGGGCTCGAAGGGCGCCGTCACCAGCGTGGCGAGGTTGATCGAACCGAGCAGGCACGCGCCATAGGGCGGCAACGGCTGCTCCCCGCAGGGGTTCGTCGCCGCGATCGTCTCGACATAGTTGAGCGGGTTCCGCGCGTTGATCCGGTCGATGAAGATGACGCCGGGCTCGGCCGCGTCATAAGTCGCGCGCATGATCCGGTCCCAGAGCGCGCGGGCCGGCAGCGTCTTGTAGACCTTGCCGCCGAATTGCAGGTCCCAGGGCAGGTCCGCCTTCACCGCCGCCATGAAATCGTCGGTCGCCAGCACCGAGAGGTTGAACATGCGGAGCCGCGCCGGGTCCCGCTTCGCCTCGACGAAGGCTTCGATGTCCGGATGGTCGCAGCGCATCACCGCCATCATGGCGCCGCGACGGGAGCCCGCGGACATGATGGTGCGGCACATCGAATCCCAAACATCCATGAAGGAAAGCGGGCCGGATGCGTCCGCCCCCACCCCCTTCACCGGCGCGCCCTTCGGCCGGATCGTGGAGAAGTCGAAGCCGACGCCGCCGCCCTGCTGCATCGTCAGCGCGGCTTCCTTCAGCGACTCGAAGATGCCCGCCATGGAATCGGGCACCGTCCCCATCACGAAGCAGTTGAAGAGCGTCACGTCCCGCCCCGCCCCGGCGCCGGCGACGATCCGCCCCGCCGGCAGGAAGCGGAAGCCCGCCAGCGCGGCGCGGAATTCCAGCTCCCAGCGCGAAGGGTCGGCCTCCGCCGCGGCGAGGGCGCGGGCGATGCGCGCCCAGGTGTCCTCGACGGAGCCGTCGACGGGCGTCCCGTCCGGCTCCTTGAGGCGGTACTTCATGTCCCAGATCTGCTCGGCGATCGGGGCGTGAAAGGCGCTCATATCGGGCTCCGCTTCGCTCGGAACACAATATGAACGATACGATGCCGCATAGGCAAGATCGGAGCGGCCGCTCGGCAACACTGGCTTCAAAACGTGGAATGGGCGATCAACGAGCCATGACGAACCTGCCGACTCCCGCATGACACTCCACCTGCAAAAGCTCTGCGTCGGCGCCGACGGGCCGGAGGATCTCCACGCCTGGCAGGAGACGCGGCCGGACCGGTTCGGCGGCGTCATCCACATCACCCGCACGCGACCGAAGCGGGCGGCGGAGCTTCTGGCCGGCGGCTCGCTCTACTGGGTGATGCGCGGCGCGATCCTCTGCCGGCAGAGGCTGATCGGCTTCGAGGACTGGCCGGGCGAGGACGGGATTGTCCGTTGCGCCATCGTCATGGATCGGGCGATCATCCGCACCGCGCCGGCGCCGCGACGGCCGTTCCAGGGTTGGCGCTATCTCGAAGACGCGGCCGCTCCGGCAGATGCCGGTCGATTCGATCCGACGGACGACATGCCGGACACGCTGCGCCGCGCGCTGGCGGAAGTCGGGGTGATCTAGAGATGGCGCACAGACGCCGAACGAGGAGACGAAGGTGTTCCAGAGCGCGATCGACCACATGGCGACGTGGCCAGCCTCGCTCTCCCTCGCCGACGGCGACAAGGCGGACTGCCCGCTGATCTTCGTCAACCGCCAGTTCGAGACGCTCACCGGCTACGCGTTGGAACGGACTGTCGGGCAGAATTGCCGCTTCCTTCAAAGCGAAGAGACGGACCCGGAGGAAATCGCGCGCATCCGCGAGGCGGTGGCGGCTCGGCGCGCCGTCGAGTCGCTGCTCGTCAACCGGAAGGCCGACGGCTCCCGGTTCCACAATTTCCTGGTGGTCCTGCCGATCCGCACCCATGGCGGCCGCACGCTCTTCATCGGCGCGCAGCACGAGTTCGACGACGCCGAAGCGGTCGCCGAAGCGCACCGCGAGGCCGACCGCGCCGAGGGCGGCTTCGTCCGCAGACGGGAGAATGCGGAACTCCTCCGCGTTTCGCTGCGGATGCGGGCGGAGGCGGCGCAGATGCTCGTCCAGGCCTATCTCGTCCGCGACGAGGCGTTGCGGCGCTGACGGGGCCTCAGGCCTCCGGCCGCATAAGTTCCGCCTCCGCGCCGCCCCGCACCGCCGTATAGAAGCAGCTTCGCCGGTTGGTGTGGCAGGCCGGTCCAGTCTGATCGACGAGAAGCAGCAAACAGTCCCGGTCGCAATCGAAGCGAAACTCGACGAGGCGCTGGACATGGCCCGAGCTTTCCCCCTTCCGCCAGAACGCGGCGCGGGAGCGCGACCAGTAGCAGACCCGCCCGGTCTCCAGCGTCTCCTTGAGGCTCGCCTCGTTCATCCAGGCGAGCATCAGCACCTCTTTCGTCTCCGCATCCTGCGCGATGGCGGGGAGAAGGCCGCGGGAATCCCAGGCCAGCGAGGCGGGGTCGAAACTCTGGCTCACGGCGTTTCACTCCTCGTCGCTTTGCGATGCGTCCGGCGCGCGCTATCTATGCGATGCGTCGGAGGAATGACATGGCCGAGACGGACCTGATCCAGCTCTATTCGAAGCGCATCCTTGCGCTTGCGGCGGAGATTCCGCTGACCGACCCGATCGCAGACGCGGAAGGCGAGGCGAAGGTGCGCTCGCCGCTCTGCGGCTCCACCGTTTCCGTCAGGCTCCGCGAGGAAGGCGGGCGGATCGCCGCGTTCAGCCAGGACGTGAAGGCCTGCGCGCTCGGCCAGGCCTCGGCCTCGGTGCTCGGCTCGGTCGTCCTCGGCAAGTCGCGCGACGAGATCGCCGCGGCGCGCGAGGCGCTTCGCGCCATGCTGAAGGAGGGCGCCCCGCCGCCCGAGGCGCCTTTCGACGGGCTCTCGGTGCTGGAACCGGCGAAGGACTTCAAGAACCGCCACGCCTCGATCCTTCTCGCCTGGGACGCGACGCTCGCCGCCCTCGACGAGGCGGCCGCCCGCAAGGCCGGCTGAACGGAAAACGCCGCCCGGCCGGAGCCGGACGGCGCGTTTCAGGCGCGGGCGGCCCGTCAGTCGTCGAAGCCGATCCGCTCCACGATCTTCAGCGCGGTCGGCCGCGCCTCGCCGATCGCCACGAGCGGCGTCGAATCCGCTTCGAACGCGCCAAAGCCTTTGACCAGCGCCGAGGGTTCGAGCCCCGGCTTCACCGGGTATTCGCCGACGATCTCGGCATAGATCTGCTGCGCGTGGTCGGAGGAGAGCCACTCCATCATCTTCAACGCGGCCGCCTTGTTGGGGGCGGATTTCGTCATAGCCACGCCCGAGATGTTCATGTGCGTGCCGCCACCCTCGAAATGCGGGAAGACGATGCGTACGGAATCGGCCCATTCCTTCTGCTCGTCGTCCTCGAGCATCGCCACCATGTAATAGGTGTTGCCGAGGGAGATGTCGCATTCCCCGGCCCAGATCGCCTTCACCTGCGAGCGGTCGTTGCCTTCCGGCTTCTTGGCGAGGTTGGCCTTGATCCCCTTCATCCATTCTTCAGCCGCCGCCTCGCCATGGATGGCGACATAGGCGCCGAGTAGGCCGAGCGTGTAGGCATGCGCGCCGGAGCGCGTGCAGATGCGGCCCTTCCATTTCGGGTCGGCCAGCGCCTCGTAGGTCGTCACCTCGCCGTCGGGCACCCGCGCCTTCGAGGCGTAGACGATGCGGGCGCGGGCGGTGAGGCCCCACCACTTGCCCTCCGGGTCGTGGAAGGCGTCCGGCACGTTGGCCTCCAGCACCGGCGAGGTGACCGGCTGCGTCACGCCGGCGTTCACCGCCTCCAGCAGGCGGGAGATGTCGACGGTGAAGATGAGGTCCGCCGGCGAAAGCTCGCCCTCCGCCTTCAGCCGCTCAACCAAACCCTTGTCAAGAAACACGGAATTGACGTCGATCCCGGTATCGGCGGTGAAAGCTTCGAAGAGCGGCGCGACAAGCTCGGGCTGACGATAGGAATAGACATTGACCTCTTCGGCGAAGGCCGGCGCGGTGAGCGCGGCGAGCGCGAGGGGGGCTGCGAGGCGGGCGAACATGGTCGGGATCCTCCGGTTCGTTGCGCCCGCATCAATACCTGAGTGTTTCGCTTATTCAATCCCGATTCATTCGCTCGGCAATTTTCGCCTCGTTCCAGAGCGCGTCCATCTCGGCGAGCGTCGCCTCGTCCGGCCCCCGACCCTGCGCCGCCAGCGCCGCCTCCACCGCGCGGAACCGGCGTTCGAACTTGGCGTTGGTCCGGCGCAGCGCCGCCTCGGGGTCGAGCTTCATCCAACGGCCGAGATTGACCACGACGAAGAGAAGATCGCCGAACTCGTCCTCCAGCGCGTCGCGGTCGCCGCCCTCGGCCGCCTCGGAAAGCTCCCGCGCTTCCTCGACCACCTTGTCGATCACGCCCGCCATGTCCGGCCAGTCGAAGCCGACGCGGACGGCGCGGGCCTGGAGCTTCATCGCGCGGGTCAGCGCCGGCAGGCCGGCGGGGACGCCGTCGAGCGCGCTCTCCCGCCGCTCGCCCTTCTCGGCCCGCTCGGCGGATTTCATCCGCTCCCAGGCGCCCGCAGTGAACGCCTCCCGCGCCATCGCGCCGAAGACATGCGGGTGCCGGCGAAGCATCTTGGCGACGATGGCGTCGACCACGTCGTCGAAGGCGAAGGCTCCCGCCTCCTCCGCCATCTGCGCGTGGTAGGCGACCTGGAGCAGCAGGTCCCCAAGCTCGTCGCGAAGCTCGCCCATGTCCCCGGCCTCGATCGCATCGGCGACCTCGTAGGCCTCCTCGATCGTGTAGGGCGCGATGGTGCGGAAACTCTGTTCGAGGTCCCAGGGGCAGCCATCCTCCGGCGCACGGAGGCGGCGCATCAGCTCGATCAGCCGGCCGACGCCCGCCGCCCTGTCGGCGATCCGCGCGTCGGATGCGGCGCGGGGCAGCGGCCGCGCGCGCCGCTCGCCGCCGCTCAGAACGGGATCTCGTCGTCGAGGTCGGAGCCGAAGCGGCCGCCGCCACCGCCGCCGCCCGAGGAGCCCGGCGCGCCGCGGTCCTCATAGTCCCCGCCGCCATAGCCGCCGCCGGCGGAGGCGCCGCCGCCCTCGCCGCGGCCGTCGAGCAGGGTCAGTTCGCCCCGATAGGGCCGCAGCACGACCTCGGTCGAATAGCGGTCCTGCCCGGACTGGTCCTGCCATTTCCGGGTCTCGAGCTGACCCTCGAGGTAAACCTTGGAGCCTTTCCGCAGGTACTGTTCGGCGATCTTGGCGAGCGGCTCGGAGAAGATCGCGACGGAATGCCATTCCGTCCGCTCCTTGCGCTCGCCGCTGTTGCGGTCGCGCCAGGTCTCCGAGGTTGCGATCCGCAGGTTGCAGACCTTGCCGCCATTCGCGAAGGTCCGCACCTCCGGGTCGCGGCCGAGATTGCCGACCAGGATCACCTTGTTCACGCTGCCGGCCATTCAAGCCTCCCCGCTTCGATTCCCGCGCACGCTATCGCGCCACGGCGGATAGCGCTACCCGGCGAGCGGCCTTCGTTCCCGTTATGTCTCGCGCCCTGTCAGGGTAGGGCGTCCGCCGGGGCGGCGACGCCGCGCCTGCTTTGTGGGGGAGAAAATGGGCGCGCCCGCAGGCGCGCCAGTCTTCCGGTCGTCGAGGGACAGTCGCTTCTGGTCGCACCCCAATCCGGCCGCGGCCGGGCGGGAATGCGGCGAAACCGGGGCGCTTCCGCTCCGTAGCCATTCGCAAGACCCGCCGATTTCGCGCCAAATGCCCGGCAGAATTCGGGTTCCGCCGCCCCCGGCGCCAATGCTCCACTGCCCGTTCATCGCTTGTGGGGAGCGAATCGTCATGACGAAGATCGGAATCGCGGCCGGCGCCGCGCTTTTCGCCTGTGCGGTCGCCGCCGCCGCGCAGGCCACGACCCTGAGCTCCGCGCCGTGCTCGACCGGAAGCCTGACCCTCGGCGGCGCCAATGCCGCAGCCTGCGCCGGAATCTTCGAGGGGAATGACGCAAACCAGTCTCTCGACGGCCTTTTCGGCGTTTCAGGCTGGAGCGAGATCGTGAAGCTCGACATGCCCGATCGCCGCCGCGGCGCATCGAACGCCCTCTCGGCCACGGCGAACGGAGTCACCCTCACCATCGACGGCGAAGGCAGAAGCGGCGGCTGGGCGGTCGACAGCTTCGGCGTCTTCGAGACCATCATGGTGGTCCTCAAGGGCGGGCCGACATTCTCCGCCTATCTGGTCAGCCGCGAGGCCGGGCTGAGCGGTTTCTGGAACATGCTTTCGCTGCAAAGGGGCAATGGCCGGGCCGGCCCCGACCTGTCGCATTTCACGCTCTATGGGCAGGGAACGGCGACCCGAGTCGCTGGCGTGCCCCTGCCCGCCGCCTTGCCGCTTCTCGGGTCGGGCCTCGCAGGGCTCGCCTTCGCGGCGCGGCGACGCAAGACGAAAGCGTCGCCCGAAATCCGGTAATGAAGATTAACGGACCTCGTCGGCGCGCGGTCTTCCCATTTCCTTCACTCGCCCTTAACACAACCTATCCGAGAAGGGCTCGCCAGAAGCCATGTGAACGAGGGTTCGAGCATGAAGCGTAACGCCGTGTCAGGGGCGAAGGACGATTTCGACGCATTTCAGTTCACGAAGTCGGCGAAGCCCGGCTCTCTTGAACCGGTCGCAGCGACGGAGGCCTTCGGGCTTTCGCCGGAAGACGACGAAGCGCATGCGGGCCACGGCCGCGCCGCGCTCGACTTCCACCGCGGGCCGGATCTCGGCCCCGAGCTCGACGGCGACTTCGCCAAGGGCGGCGTGAAGGGCGGCTCCGACGGCTCCGTCGGCGGCGGCAAGGGCGGCGGCAAGGGCAAGGGCGGCGGCACGACCGACACCGGCGGCACGACAGATCCAGGCGGGTCCACTGACACCGGCGGCACGACCGACACCGGCGGCGGCACGGGCGGCGGCGGCACGACCTACGCCGGCGACTATGTCAGCGGCCTCGACACGCCGAACGGCTTCAACATCGAACTGGTCTTCGCCGGCGACTGGACCGACGACCTCATCGGATCGATGGTTCGGGCCGCGGAGAAGCTGAGCGACCTCATCACCGGCGACCTTCCGAGCTTCAACGGCATCGACGACATTCGCCTTTCCTGCACGCTGACATCGATCGACGGCAGCGGCGGCGTGGTCGGCTCGGGCGGCGCGTCGGGGCTCCGGACGGACAGCTACCTGCCCTCCACCGGTTACATGCGCTTCGATTCGACGGACGCCGCGAACCTTTTCGCCCGCGGCATGTTCGATTCACTCGCCCTCCACGAGATGATCCACGCCCTCGGCTTCGGAAAGTCCGTCTGGGGCCGGCTCGGGCTTGTGACCGATCACAACGGCGACCTTCGCTTCAACGGCGCCAACGCGACCGAGGCCTATAACGCCGAGTTCGCGAATCTCGCGGCGAACGACGCCCTCGCCGGGTTCGGCGCGCCGGTCGAGACCGATGGCGGAACCGGCACGGCCGGCTCGCATTGGGACGAGGCGCTGTTCCGGACCGAACTGATGACCGGCACGCTAAACACGACCAACTATCTCTCGTCGATGAGCGTCGCCGCGCTCGAGGACATGGGCTACGAGACCGTCTACGGAGACACCCTCCTCGTCGCGTGACCTCGCGGCGAATGTGGTGCCTTAAGACCTCGGTTTCTTGAGGTGATTCGCGATGCGGCGCGTCGGCCATGACGCGCCGCAATACGTTCGGATCAACCTCAGGGAGAGCCAAACCCGCAACACCACCGGATGGCGCCGCGGAAGGTCCTGTTAATATTCATCATCCCGCAATCGGCGGATGAGTGACTTAAAACACATCGGGATTCTTCACGTTTTCGCAGGAATCCGCTAAAACCAACCCTGCGTAAGGTCGCGTGTGTGTGCGGCGTAGCTAGTTCCTATCATGGGGTCAGCAGATGAAACTGAATGTCTTGGTTGCTGCGGCCACCGCCGCGGTCGCGCTTTCCGCGAGCAACGCGCTCGCCGTTTCCGTCGACTTCACCCGGATCACGTCCAACTCGTCGGCTGACGCCGCGGCGCAGCTCGTGCTCGACGTTACGGACGGCGGCAACGGTGCCCTCTTCACCTTCTCGGTGCTCGACGGGGCGAACCCGGGTGCGAGCATCGCCGAAATCTACTTCGAGGATTCGAACTCGCTCTTCAGCTCCGTCAGCCTGTTCTCTCAGAGCGCCGGCGTGAGCTACGAGGTCGGCACCGTCAACCCGACCAATCTTCCGGGCCGCAACAACGCCACGCCGCCCTTCGCCCATACCGACGACTTGGTCGCTCAGGCTGATGGCGACAACGCGACCGGCGTCGGCGTCGGCGAAGAGCTCGTTCTCAACCTGATCTACGCGAGCCTGAGCATCGGCTTCCAGGACGTGCTGGACGCGCTCGAGGCGGGTGATCTTCGCGTCGGCCTCCACGTCCGCTCGCTGCTCGCCGGCGAAAGCGATGCGTTCGTCAGCCTCCCGCCGGACGGCGACAACAGTACCGTCGTCCCGGTTCCGGCCGCGGGTCTCCTCCTCCTGAGCGGGATCGCCGGGCTCGGCTTCGTCCGGCGCCGTCGCCGCACCGCGGCCTGACGTCCCGATCTGGCCTGACTGACCCTATTGGCCCCGCTTCGGCGGGGCCTTTTCGTTATCCGACTTCCTCGGTCTTCGAGTCGATCCGCTCCTCGTCGCGCAGGCGATGCAGGTGGGCGATGAAATAGCGCATCTGCGCATTGTCGACGCTGCGCTGGGAGGCGGCCTTCCAGGCGTCATAGGCCTTGGCGTAGTTCGGGTAGATCCCGATGATGTCGAGCGCGTCCGGGTCCTTGAACTCGGTCTTCGCGGTGTCTTTCAGCTCGCCCCCGAAGACGAGATGCAGTCTGACGGGCATGCGCGGTCTCCCTCGTTGCGGCGCGGCCACCATAGCGCGGCGGCGGTTGACGGAAAACGCAGGCCGCGCGCCGTTTGGCGCCCCGCCTTACGCCGCCTTGCGGAGCCGGGCCAGAATGTCGGCGTGGAGCGCCGCCGGGCCGGCGACGACGCCCGGCATCCGCGGCATCGGCGCGTTGTAGCGCCAGCGCCCGCCCTCGGCGGTGGTCACGGTCGCGCCGGCCTCCTCGGCGATCAGCGCGCCCGCCGCCACGTCCCATTCCCACGCCTGCCGCAGCGTGAAGGCGAGGTCGAAGCTGCCCTGCGCCACAAGGCAATGCCGCTCGACCAGGCTGTTGCGGAAGGCGCGGTTCACCGGCGGCGGACCGCCGGGCCAGCTCGATGGCACCATCTGCGGCTTGCCGGCCAGCGCCGCCGCGCCGTCGATCTCGCTCCGGCCGGAAATGTGGAGCGGCGCGCCGTCGCGGAAGGCGCCGCCGCCCTTCTCCGCCCAGTAGGTCTCGCCCTTGGCGGGAAAATGCGCCGCGGCGGCGATCACCTCCCCCGCCTCCGCGACGGCGAGGGCGATGCAGAAGCCGTCGTCCCCGCGGATATAGGCGCGCGTGCCGTCGATCGGGTCGACGATGAAGATGCGCTCATGGGCGAGCCGCGCGGCATCGTCCTCCTTCTCCTCGGAGAGCCAGCCATAGCCGGGCCGGGCGCCGAGGAGGCGGGCGTGCAGCATCCGGTCGATCTCGATATCGGCCTCGCTGACCGGGCCGGCGCCGGCCGCCTTCTCCCAGCTTCGCGCGCCCTCGCGCCGCCAGCGCATGGCGATCTCGCCGCCCTCGCGCGCGGCCGCGACCAGAAGATCGAGCTCGCGCGACGCCGCGCTCATGCGGAGGCCGCCACAAGACCCTCTGCGAGAAGGCTCGGCGTGACGAGGGATTTCGTTTCGTCGGCGTCGTCCGCCGCGACGAGGCGCATCAGGAAGTCCGGCAGCGAGCCGGCGATGGTCAGCTCGTTCACCGGATAGGCGATCTCGCCGCCCGAGACCCAGAAGCCCGCCGCGCCGCGGCTGTAGGCCCCGGTCGTCTGCGAGATGGAGGAGCCGATGAGCTGCGTCACGATCAACCCCTCGCCCATCTCGCGGATGAGCTCGTCCCGCGGCCGGCCGGGGGCGGCGAGGCGCAGGTTCGAGGTTCCAGGCCCCGGCGGCCCGCCGGTCCCCCGCCGCGCGCCGCCGGGCGCCGGCAGGCCGAGCCGCCGCGCCGTGGCGCTGTCCAAGGTCCAGCCGCGAAGCGCGCCGTCCTCGATCAGCGCCCGCGCCGAAAGCGGCAGCCCCTCGCCATCGAACGGGCGGGAGCCGAGGCCGCGGCGGCGCAGCGGCTCGTCGAGCAGCGAAAAGCCGGCGGGGAGCACCGCCTCGCCCATCCTGTCCTTCAGCCAGGAGGCGCCGCGCGCCACCGCCGCGCCGTCGATCACCGAAAGGATATGCCCGACCAGAGAGCCCGCCACGCGCCGGTCGAAAAGCACCGGAAATGCGCCGGTCTTCGCCCGCCGCGGCGCCAGCCGAGCGACGGCGCGGAGGCCGGCCTCGCGGCCGATCTCCTCGGGCGGCGGCAGGTCGGCGCGGTGGGTGCGGGCGGCGAAGTCGTAGTCCGTCTCCATGCCGAGCCCCTCCCCCGCCACCGCGGAGACGGAGAGCGAGGCCGAGCTTCGCGCATAGCCGCCCGAAAAGCCGTTCGAGGCGCAGTAGAAGACGGAGGAGCGCCGCCAGCCCGCCTCCGCGCTCTCGACCTGGGAGACGCCTTCGACGGCCAGCGCCGCCGCCTCCGCCACCGCCGCCTCGGCGAGCAGCGTCGCGGGCGCCGGCTCCGGCCCTTCCTCGTCGATCTCGAGCGCCGGAAGCGCCGCCGGGTCCGCAAGCCCGCCTTCGGGCAGGCCGCACCAGGGGTCCTCCGGCGCGGCGCGGGCCATCGCCACGGCGCGCGCCGCCATCTCGCCGATCGCCGCCGGGTCGCCGCCGGAGACGCAGGCCTGCCGCCGCCCGATGAGGGCGCGGAGCCCGAAATCGAGGCCCTCGGAGCCCTCCGCCGCCTCAAGCGCGCCGCCGCGGACGGAAACGCCCCGCTCCCGCGCCGAAACGACGAGCGCGTCCGCCGCCTCCGCCCCGGCGGCCCGCGCCGCCGCGATGAGCCGGGCGCCGATCTCTTCGGGGCTCATGCCGCGATCCGGACGAGCGCATGGGCGATCAGCCCGAGCGCGAGGAGCATCGTCGCCGTCAGCGTCAGCGCCATGCCGACCGCACGAAACCGCATCCCGCCGCGGCCCGCGAAATGCAGCGCATGGAGAAGCCGGCCGAGCGTGAAGACGGCCCCGGCCCCGTGCACCGCGACGCCGGGCGCGCCGAGAAGTTCGGCCAGCGCCAGGAGGATCAGCCCCATCGGCATCGTCTCGGCCGCGTTGGCGTGGCCGCGGATCAGCCTGCCAAGCTCCGCGTCGCCGCCATCGCCGAGGCTCACCCGCGCCGCGCCGCGCCGGCGCACCACCAGCAGGATGAGCCATGCAAGAATAAGGGCGTTCAGCCCGGCATAGAGCGCGGTGGCGATGGGTGGCGTCATGAAAGCTCCGTCGGCCGGCTACGGAGCCCCGGTCCGCGGCCCCCACGTCTGATTGACGGCCCGGAAGATGGTCCGGTCCGGCGCGGAAGTCCACGGCGCGGGGCGTCGCGGGGGCCCTTCAGGGCCGGCCGATGGTCTTGCGCACGAAGGCGAGGTCGATACGCTGCGCCGCCTGGAGCGCGGCGGCGTCAAGCCGCGCGGCCGTCTCCGCCGCGGCGGCGGGCGAGCGCTCGATCCGCCGGGAAAGCCACTGGATCACCTCCTCGCCGACATGGAGCCGCCGGTCCGCGAAATGCTTGCGAAGAAGCGCGGCGAGGAGGGCCTCGTCCGGCGGCTCCAGCGCCGCCGTCATCATGCCCTGGAGCCGCGAGGCGAGGTCCGGCGTCCGGATCGGCCAGCCCCGCGGCGCGGCCCGCCCGGTGACCAGTAGCCGCGCGCCCTCCGCCCGGGCGAGGTTGATGAGGTGAAAGAGCGCCGCCTCCGCCGCCGGGTCCCCGCCGATCCGGTCCGCGTCCTCGACCGCGACGGCGCCGAAGGAGACGAGGGCCGGCGCGTCCTCCGCGCGGAGCGCGGCGGCGGCGACGCGCTCCGCGCCCGAAAGGTCGCAGAAGGCGAGCGCGAGATGGGTCTTGCCGCTCCCCTCCGGCCCGGTCAGCGCCAGCGCGCCGTTCGGCCAGTCCCGCCAGCCGTCGATCAACCGCACCGCCGCCTCGTTCGAGGGCGCGACGCGGAACGCCTCCCGCCCGCGGGCGGGACGGGTCGGCAAGGCGAGGTCGAGCGGAATCTGCGCCGCCGTCACGGTCGCCCCTCGTCGCGCGTCTCATCCGCGCCGAGATAGAGCCGGCCGGACTTGTACTGCTCCACCGAGAAACGGACGAAGACCGCGATCACCGCCGCGGTCGGCACCGCGATGAGCAGGCCGGTGAAGCCGAAGAGCGCGCCGAAGGCGGACAGCGCGAACATCAGCCAGACCGGGTGGAGCCCGACCGAACCGCCGACCAGCTTCGGCGTCAGATAGTTTCCCTCGATCGCCTGCCCGACTGCGAAGACCGCCGCGGTGGCGACGATCCAGGCCGGGTCGTTCCAGAAATAGAAGATCGCGACGCCGATCGAGAGCGCCCCGCCGAGGATGGAGCCGACGAAGGGGATGAAGGAGATGAGCCCGGCGAAAAGCCCGATCAGAAGGCCGAACGGAAGCTGGATCGCGATGAGCGACGCCGCATAGAAGGCGCCGAGGATCATGCATACCGTGACTTGCCCGCGCACGAAACCGGCGAGCACCCGGTCCGAGCGGCGGGCCAGTTCGCGGATCGTCTCGGCGTGCTGGCGCGGCAGAAGCTCGTCCACCCGCGCCACCATGTGGTCCCAGTCCATCAGGAGATAGAAGGCGACGACCGGCGTCACCACCGCCGTGGCGAGGAAGCCGAGCCCGGCCGCGCCCGCCGAAAGCACGCCCTGCAGCGCCGCGAGGCCGACTTCCTGCAATTTCCCCTGCGCATCGGCCAGCGCCTCGCCGACCACGCGGCCCACCGCGCCGTCAGGGTCGACCCGGGGCAGCACTTTGGCTTGCAGAAAGTCCTTCAGCCCGCCGATCAGGTCCGGGGCGGCCTCGACCGCGAGGCGGATCTGGTTGACGATGAGCGGGATCAGAATGGTGAGCGCGATCAGCGCGACAAGGATCACCACCAGCGTGATCACCACCGTCGCCGCCACGCGGCTGAGGCCCCGCCGCTCCAGCCGGTCCGCCAGCGGATCGGTGAAATAGGCGATCGCCGCGGCGAGGACGAAGGGAAAGAGCACGTCCGCGAAGAGCCAGAGCAGGCCGATGAAAACGGCCAGCCCGACGCCCCACCAGCTCGCCTGTTCCCGAACCGTCATGCCGCCTCCCGCTCGTCGAGACATGCGGCGCGCGGCCCGCGCGGTCAACCGCAAGCGCAGTCAGGCGGCGTGCGGCGGGTCGGCGCGTCGCGAGGCCGGGCCGGCAGAATGCCGAGCCGGGCGCGAAGGCGGGGGCGCGGGCGACATTCGACGAGCGGCGTCCCGCGTTCGGAGCAGCGGCGTCGGATCGCCCCGACCGCGAGCGCCGCGATGGGACTCTCGCCCCGGAAACCGGCGCCGGCGACACCGAACGCCGGCATTCGCCCGCGCGCCGTCACGCCCCCCGGAATGGCGGCGGCGCGCATTCGCGGTTGCGGCGCGGCGTCCGAATTCGGTAACTCTGGCTCATCAACCGCCCCCGCTTTCCGCGCCTGCGACACCTGCGAAGCAGGGGGTGATGTTCATGATCGCGGCGGCCGAGTGGGCGGAGCCGCAGGTCGGGAGTGCACGTCATGGCGATCTGGAGATTCCCCAACGGGGGCGGCGCGGATATGCGCGAACTCAGGAACGAGCGGGATTTCGAGCTCGGCGAGATCACGTCGGCCAGCGCAAAGCGCATCGTTCTGACCGACGACGACGGCGAGCGCACCCTCTTCACCGGTCAGTTCCGGTTCAGCGGCGACGACATCTCCGGCACGCTCACCGGCGTGCAGCGAATCGAGGGCGCCGGCACGGTTCTGACGGTCAACCGCCTCTCGGCGAGCGCGGCCACGGTGCAGGACATCCTCGAATCCAACAACAACGGGCGCCTGGTGAGCCTGCTCGCCGGGGACGACGACCAGATCATCGGGACGCGGTTCGACGACGTGCTGCTCGGTTTCGGCGGCGACGACGCGCTCCGCGGCAAGGGCGGCGACGACATGCTGATCGCCGCAGCCGGCGACGATCGGCTCTTCGGCGCCGGCGGTCAGGACACCATGAAGGGCGGCGGCGGCGACGACCTTCTGAACGGCGGCGCCGCGGCCGACCGGTTGCTCGGGAATGCGGGGGCCGACACGCTCGACGGCGGCGGCGGAAACGACGTTCTGAACGGCGGCGGCGGCGCGGACGAGTTCCGCTTCACCCGTTCTTCCGGTGACGACACGGTGCAAGGCTTCCAGGACGGCTCCGACCTGCTGTTCTTCCGCGGCGCCGGCTCCTTCGCCGCCTTCACCGTCGACGACACGGCGAACGGCGCGCTGATCTCCTTCGGCAGGGCCTCGGTGCTGCTGCAAGGCGTCGACGCCAACCAGATCGACGAGAACGACTTCCTCTTCTGAGGCCGCATCGGCCGGGCCGGGCCTTGACCCGGCCCCGCGCTCCGGCCGAATGGCGCGGACGAGCGCAGGAGGCGGCGATGGCAGCGAAAGGCGAGACGAGGAGCGACGAGGCGCGGGCGGCGGCGCTTCTTCACCACCGGCGGGACGATCTCGCCAAGGGCGACCCGGTGCCGCTGCCGCTGACCATGGCGGCGATGTACTGGTTGCCGGGGGACCCGGCTGGGCACCGCGGCTACGGCCGCGCCGAAAACCCGGTCTGGGAGGCGCTGGAGGCGGCGCACGGCCTGCTGGAGGAGGCCGAGTGCGTCGTCTTCCCGTCCGGGATGGGCGCGATTTCCGCCGCGCTCTTCGCCTGCCTCGGCGCCGGCGACGGCCTACTGATCCCTTCTGACGGCTATTACACTACCCGGCTTCTCGCCGACCGTTTCCTCGCCAAGCTCGGCGTCAGAGTGGAGACGCGGCCGACCGCCCGTTTCGCCGAAGGCGGCTTCGCCGGCTTCAAGGTCGTCTTCGCCGAGACGCCGTCGAATCCCGGTCTCGACGTCTGCGACCTCAAGGCCATCGCGACCGAGGTCCACGCCGCCGGCGGCTGTCTTATTGTCGACAACACCACTATGACGCCCTTCGGCCAGCGCCCGCTCGATCTCGGCGCCGATCTCCTGGCGGTTTCCGACACCAAGGCGCCCTCGGGCCATTCCGACATCCTGCTCGGCCATGTCGCGACCCGGAACGCGGAGATCGCCGCCACGGTGCGGGAGTGGCGGAAGCTCTCCGGCGGCATCCCCGGCCCCTTCGAATGCTGGCTCGGCCATCGCGGCCTGGAGACGCTCGAGATGCGCTTCGCCCGGATGTGCGACAACGCCGAGGCGCTGGCGCCGAAACTTGCCTCCCACAAGGCGGTGAAGGCGCTCCGCTTCCCGGGCCTTCCGGGCGATCCGGCGCACAACCTCGCCGCCGCGCAGCAGTCGCGGTTCGGGTTCCTGATGAGCCTGACCCTGGAAAGCGAAGAAAAGGCGGAGAAATTCATCGCCTCATGCCCACTCCTGACGGCCGCCACCTCGTTCGGTGGCGCGCATTCCTCGGCCGAGCGACGGGCGCGTTGGGGCGACGCGGTCGCGCCCGGCTTCGTCCGGCTCTCGGTCGGCTGCGAGCCGATTTCTGAGCTTGAGCCGGCGCTTCTGGCGGCGCTCGACGCGGTCGCCTGACGCGGGAGGCTTCACATCCGGCGGATCGGACCTATCTCCCACATCGGATAACACTGGCGCAGCGGGGCTCCGCGCGCCGCCACCTCGGAAACGGGGCGACGGCGCGACGGGGCCCTTTCGGTTTGGGAGGGTGAGGGATGGACGAGGCGATCCGCGCGGTCCAGAAGTTCATGAAGAAGGACACGTCGGGCGGCATCGTCCTGATGGCCGCGGCGATCCTCGCCATGATCGCCAACAACAGCGCCCTCGCGCCCTACTATTCCGGCTTCCTCAACGCCCCGGTCACCCTCCAGCTCGGCGAGCTCGTCCTCGCGAAGAACGCGCTGCTCTGGATCAACGACGGCCTGATGGCGATCTTCTTCTTCCTCGTCGGGCTCGAGATCAAACGCGAGGTGATGGAAGGGGAGCTTTCCTCCTTCGACAAGTCGGCGCTGCCGATCCTCGCGGCGATCGGCGGGATGATCGGCCCGGCGCTGATCTATGTCGGGCTCACCAGTTCCGATCCCGAGGCGTTCAACGGCTGGGCGATCCCGGCCGCGACGGACATCGCCTTCGCCGTCGGCATCCTCGCCCTTGTCGGGGCGCGGGCGCCGACCTCGCTGAAGGTGTTCCTCCTGGCGCTGGCGATCATCGACGATCTCGGCGCCATCATCATCATCGCCCTGTTCTACACCTCGCAG
>CALFYQ010000048.1 GCA_937952085.1 uncultured Paracoccaceae bacterium
GCGGCCTGGAGCTCGGCCGGCACCACGATCTCCGGCGCCGTCTTCATGTCTTCCGGCATGAACGCCTCGGAGCCTTCGATCCCGTTGGCGTAGCGCGCGAAGGAGGAGATCAGCGCGGCGTTCTCGGGCGCCATGATGAAGTTGAGGAAGAGCTTGGCGTTCTCGACATTGGTCGCGTCGGCGAGCATCGCGACGGAGTCCATCCACACCGGATAGCCTTCCTTCGGATAGCCGTAGACGACGTCCTTGTTCTGGAGCCGGGAGCGGAAGGTCGAGCCGTTCCAGTTCACCGAGGCCATGAAGTCGCCGGCCGCCAGCTTCTCCGTGGTGCCGTATTCCATCGACTGCCATTTCGGCTTCGCGGCGAGGAGGGCGTCGCGCGCCTTCTTCATCATCGCCTTGTCGGTGGTGCAGGGTTCGCCGCCGACATAGTAGAGCGCCATGCCCATCACGTCCTGCATCTCGGGCACGACGTTGACCTTGCCTTCGAGCTCGGGCGGCGGGTCCATGAAGATCGCCGAGGTGTTCACGTCACCCTTGTAGACCGAGGTGTTCACGGCGACGCCGGTCGTGCCCCACTGCCACGGCACCGAATATTCGCGGCCCGGATCCCAGGGCACGTCCTTCCACTGGGCGGCGATGTGGCCGTAGTTCTCCATCTCGGGTATGCCCGGCTTCTGCAGCAGGCCCTTGGAGATGTAGATCGGCATGTAGGAATGGGTCGGCACCACGAGGTCGAAGCCATGGCCGCCGGCGGAGACCTTGGTCAGCGCGGTGTCGTTCGAGTCGTAGTCCGTGACCGTGACCTTGACGTCGTATTCCTTCGAGAACTTCTCGATCAACTCGGGGTTCGTGTAGTTGCCCCAGTTGAAGATGTTGAGTTCGCCGGCGGCCTGAGCGGTTCCGGCGGAGAAGATCGCCGCCACGGCGATCAATCCCAGTCTTTTCATTCACTTTCTCCCTGTTGGGCGCGGTTCGCGCCAGTTCAGTCCCGCTTGCGGCTCAGAAGGAAGAACGCCGTAAGCAGGATCACCGTAAGGCCGAGCAGCGCGGTCGAGATCGCGTTGACCTCGGGCGTCACGGCGCGGCGCAGCTGGCCGAGCATGTAGGTGGGCAGCGTATCCTGCCCCGCCGATTTTACAAACTCGGTGATGATGACGTCGTCGAGCGAGACGACGAAGGCGAGCATCGCGCCCGCCGCGACGCCCGGCGCCATCAGGGGCAGCGTCACCCGCCGGAAGGTGCGCCAGCGGGTGGCGTAGAGATCGGCCGCCGCGGTTTCGAGCGAGAGGTCCATGCCTTCGAGCCGCGCCCGGATCGGCAGATAGGCGAAGGGCACGCAGAAGGCGGAATGCGCTAGGATGAGATAGCCAAGCCCGGTGTAGCCCGTCGCCACCTTGACCGAGGCGAAGACGATGAGAAGCGCGACGGCGGTGACGATCTCCGGCGCCATCAGCGGCTGGTTGATCGCCGCATAGATGAAGGTGCGCCCGGGGAAAGGCGCGCCGTGCGTGGTTCCGAGCGCCGCGGCGGTCGCCACCACGGTGGAGATCGCCGCCGCCAGCGAGGCGACGAGGAGGGAGCGCACGGTCGCCTCCTGCACCTGCTCGTTCTCCCAGGCGCGGCCATACCATTCGAGCGAGAGCCCGCCCCAGACCGAGATGCTCTCCGCCGCGTTGAAGGAATAGACGACGATGATGACGATGGGCGCGTAGAGCATCGCGAAGGCCGCGAGGGTGATCGCGCGGAAGCCCGGCATCGCCGAGACGGAGAAGCGGCGGGCCTCAGCCATGGCGCTCTCCCGCCCGGTCCGAGGAGACCCGGACATAGAGAAGGAGCGCCCCGAGCACGACGATCAGGAGGAGCATCGACAGCGCCGCGCCGAGCGGCCAGTTCCGCCCCTGCCCGAACTGAAGCTCGATGAAGTTGCCGATCATCATGTTCTTGCCGCCCCCGAGCACCCGCGGGGTGACATAGGCGCCCAGCGAGGGCACGAAGACGAGGATCGAGCCGGCGACGATGCCGGGCCGGACGATGGGCAGCACCACGCGGCGCATCATCTTCCAGCGCGAGGCGTAAAGGTCGAACGCCGCCTCGGCGAGCCGGAAGTCGAACCGGTCGATGGCGGCGTAGAGCGGCAGCACCATCAGCGGCAGGTAGACATAGGTCATGCCGAAAAGCACCGCGGCGTCAGTGTAGAGCATCTGGATCGGCTCATCGATCAGCCCGAGCCCGATCAGCGCCGAGTTGATCACGCCCTGGTTCCGGATCACCTCGAGGATCGCGAAGGTCCGGATCAGGAGGTTGGTCCAGAACGGGATGGTGACGAGGAAGAGCCAGATCGCCCGCTTGTTGGCCGGCCGCGTGGCGATGAACCACGCCATCGGGAAGCCGATCACGAAGGTCATCACCGTCGTCAGCACCGAAAGCTTGGCCGAGCGCCAGAAGATCGCCAGGTGCGCGTCGGCGAGGCCCCAGGTCTCGTCGAAGATGTCCTGCTGGAGGAAGACGCCGATCCAGGCGTCGAAGGTGAACTCCCAGGTCACGCCGGAAAACTCGCCCGGCTTGAGGAAGGAATAGGCGACGACGACGAGAAGCGGCCCCGCGGCCCCGAGAAGGAGGAGGATCAGCGCCGGAGCCGCCAGCAGCCAGTTGCGCCGCGTCTGGTCGGAGACCGCCAAGCGTTCCGCCGCGGAGGCCATCAGTCGTCCAGCACCTGGACCGCCTCCGCAGGCAGCCGCAGCGTGACGGCGGCGCCGGGCGAGAGGCCGATCTCGCCCGAGGGCGGGCTCTGCAGCCGGACCACCACCTCCGCTCCGTCGGCGAGCCGCGCGTGAACATGGGTGTCGGTGCCGAAATAGACCGTTTCGGAGACTGTCGCCGGCAGGCCCGCCTCGCCGCCCGCGCCGAGCCGCACCTGCTCGGGCCGGATCGCCAGCGTCGCCGCCGCGCCCGAGGGCCGCCCCCCCCGCGCATCGTCCGAGAGCGTCACGAGCGCGCCCGAGGCGAGGCGGAAGCCACCCTCTTCGAGCGCACCCTGAAGGAAGTTGGTCTCGCCGATGAAGTCCGCCACGAAGCGGTTGACCGGGCGGTTGTAGATCTCCCGCGGCGCGCCGACCTGCTGGATGGACCCGCCCGACATGACCGCGACGCGGTCCGACATCGTCAGCGCCTCTTCCTGGTCATGCGTGACGAAGACGAAGGTGATGCCGGTCTCGCGCTGCAGCCGCTTCAGTTCCGACTGCATCTCCTTGCGGAGCTTCAGGTCGAGCGCCGAGAGCGGCTCGTCGAGCAGCAGAAGCTTCGGCCGCGGCGCGAGGGCGCGAGCGAGGGCGACGCGCTGCTGCTGGCCGCCGGAAAGCTGCGTCGGCCGCCGGCTCGCCATCGCTTCGAGCTTCACCAGCGCCAGCATCTCCGCGACCGTGGCGCGGACCTCGGCCTTCGGCTTGTCGAGCATGTCGAGGCCGAAGCCGACATTCTCCGCCACGGTGAGATGCGGAAAGAGCGCGTAGGACTGGAAGACGGTGTTGACCGGCCTTCGGTTCGGCGGGTCCGCCGTCACGTCCGCGCCGCCGATGAGGATCTGGCCCTCGGTCGGCGTCTCGAAGCCGGCGATGAGCCGGAGAAGCGTGGTCTTGCCGCAGCCTGAGGGGCCGAGAAGGGTGAAGAATTCGCCCTCCGCGATCTCCAGCGACACCCGCTCCAGCGCCGCGACCGCGGCCGGACCGGACCCGTAGACCTTGCGCGCCCCTCGCGCCTCGACCGCCGCCTGCCTCTGCATCCGCCCTCACTTTGACGCGGTTTCGACAATCTTGCGGCGCCGCAGCACTCCATTCAAGCCGTGAGAGACGCTTCACTCCCGTTTGCGATTTCTTTCGACTCGAGGAGTCAAATCGCGAATCTTCGTCGGAGCGCGCAGGGGGCGATGGAGCAGACCATGGCGTTTCGGTCGCCGCGAGTGACGCCGGTGGCCGCGCTTGTCGCGGTCGCGCCCCATCACGCCCGCGCCGCGGACGCGGCTTCGGGCGGGTCGATGGCGGCCTGGATATTCGTCGCCGCGCTGGGCGGGCTCGCGCTCGTTCTGGCGGTCGCGCTCTATCGCGAACGCCGCCGCGCCGCCGGCTACCGCGCACGGCTGGTTCGTTCGGAGACCCGCTTCCGCGACTTCTTCGAGAACGCGCCGGCGATGATGTTCCTGAAGGATCTTTCCGGCCGTTACGTCGACATAAACCGAGAATATCAAAGGGTCTTCGGCATCGACCGCGACGAGGCGGTCGGCCGGATCGCCTCGGAGGTGCATCCCGGCCCGGTCGGGTGGGAGATCGAGGCGGACGATCTCAACCTGATCGCGACCGGCGGTTCGGCCGCGCGGGAGCGCGCGTTTCCCGCGCCGGACGGAATGCGCCAGCACCGGGGAGTCAAGTTTCCGCTGCGCGGCCCGGATGGGCGCATCGTCGGCATCGCCGGCCTGTTCGTCGACGTCACCGAACTGATCCGCGCGCGGGACCGGGCGGAGCAGGCCGAGCGGCGGCTCGCCGACGCGATCGAGACCTTCCCCGGGGCGTTTGCGCTCTTCGATTCCGAGCGCCGGCTCGTCGCCTGCAACTCGAGCTACCGGAACATGGCCGCGATTGGCCGAGAGAAGGCGATCCCGGGCGTCACCTACCGGGAGATCCTGAGGGCGGCGATCGACAAGGGCTACGCGCCCGAGGCCGCCGGGCGCGAGGAGGACTGGATCGAGGATCGGGTCATGGCCCGGCTGACCGATGAACAGACGCCCGGTTTCCGCGATCTGAACGGCCGCTGGTGGCGCGCCCTCGACCGGACGACCGCCGATGGCGGCCTGACCGCCGTCCGCATCGACATCACCGAACTCAAGGCGCAGACCGAGGCGCTCGCCGCCGCGCGCGCCCAGATCGAGAACGTGGCGGCCGACCTCCGCGCCAAGACCGACAAGCTCGAGCAGATCGTCCGGCTTTCGGCCATCGGCGGCTGGGAGACGGAGGCGGAATCGCTCCGGCTATGGCTCGACGAGATTGCGCTTCGCGTGATCGACGCGCCGCTCGGCACGCAGTTCGAAAACGAAGAGGCGATGGAGCTTTACACGCCGGAATCGCGTGAACGGGTCCGCGCGGTCTCCCGCGCCTGCTTGGAGCGCGGCGCGCCCTTCGACATCGAGGCCGATCTCATCTCGCTCAAGGGCGAGCGCAAGACCGTGCGCCTCCTCGGCGAGCCGGGCCGCGCCGGCGTGCGCATCACCCGGATCCACGGCGTCATCCAGGACGTGACGGAGCTGAAGCGCAAGGAGGCCGCGCTCCGCGTCGCGAACGTGGAGCTTCGCGCCGCGCTCGCCGCCCAGATGAGCGCCGAAAGCCGGCTCGCCGACATCGCCCGCGTCAGTCCGGACTGGTTCTGGGAGCAGAACGCCGATCTCGCGATCACCTACATGTCGGACGGGTTCCACCGGACCCTCGGCATCGAGACGCGGAAGATGATCGGCCTCACCCCCTGGCTCATGGCCGACCAGCGCCCGGAAATCCGCGCCTCCTTCGACATGGCGGCGCTCGAGCGGACCTACGCCGCGCGGGAGCCGATCGTCGATCTCATCTCGCTCGCCTTCGATTCGGAGGGGAACGCCCGCTGGATCCGCACCAACGGCGCGCCCTTCTACGACGACGAAGGCCGGTTCGCCGGCTATCGCGGCGTCGGCGCGGACGTGACGCGGCTCTATGAGGCGATGCGCGCGGCGGAGGCCGCCAGCAAGGCGAAGTCCGCCTTCCTCGCCACCATGAGTCACGAGATCCGTACGCCGATGAACGGCGTGCTCGGCGTCGCCGAGGAACTTGCGCTCTCCGTCGAGGACCCGGCGCAGCGCCGCCTCGTCGAGACGATCCGCGAATCCGGCGAGACGCTGCTCCACATCCTCAACGACGTGCTCGACTTCTCCAAGATCGAGGCCGGCAAGCTCGAGCTCGAGGCGGCGGCCTTCTCGCCGGCGGTCTCCGCCCGGCGCGTCGCGGCGCTCCACGAGCTGAAGGCGGCCGAGAAGGGCCTCGCCTTCCGGCTCCGCGCCACGCCAGAGACGGAACGCGCCCGGATCGGCGACTCGCTCCGTGTGCAGCAGGTGCTCCACAATCTCATCGGCAACGCGGTGAAGTTCACCGAGGTCGGCTCGGTCGATCTCTCGCTTTCGGTGGACGCCGCCGGCCGCGTCGTCTTCGAGATCCGAGACACCGGCGTCGGCATGACGGCGGAGGAGAGCATCCGCATCTTCGAGGGCTTCGCCCAGGCCGATGGGTCGACGGCGCGGCGCTTCGGCGGCACCGGGCTCGGCATGTCGATCACGCGGAGCCTCGTCGCGCTGATGGGCGGGGAGATCGAGGTTGAGAGCCGCCCGGGCGCCGGCACCACCGCGCGGGTGCGCCTGCCGCTCGCGTCCGCGCCGGAGGCGGAGCGGAGCGAGGCCGTGACGGCGCCCGCGCCGCCGCCGCCGGGCCTTCGCATCCTCGCGGTGGACGACAACGCCACCAACCGGATGCTGATCGACCTGATGCTGAAGCGCGCCAAGGCGCAGACGACGATCGTCGAGGGCGGCCGCGAGGCGGTCGCCGCAATGGAGGCGGCGCTGCGCGGCGAAGCGGCGGGCTTCGACCTCATCCTGATGGACATCGCCATGCCGGAAATGGATGGCGTGGAGGCGCTCGCCGCGATCCGGCGGGCCGAGGCCGCGGCGGGAACCACGCCCGTCCCCGCCGTCGCCGTCACCGCCAACGCGATGACCCACCAGGTCGAGGACTATCTCAACCGGGGCTTCGTCGGCCATGTCGCCAAGCCGCTCCAGAGCGAAGCGCTGCTGGCCGCGGTCGCCGCCGCGCTCTCCCGCGGCGAGCCTGGCGAAGTTGCGGAGCAGGCGGAGCCCGCGCGCCGCGCCGGTCAGCCGCGCTTCAGCGCCGTCGCCAGGTAGTTGACCCGGAGCGAGGGGGAGAGTCGCCATCCGCCGCGGAGCGGATCGGGCGCCATGCCCTTGAGATCCACCACCTCCAGCCCCGCCGCCGCCAGCGCCGCTTCGAGCTCGGCGGGCGAGGGGAACTTCCGCCAGTCATGCGTGCCCCGCGGCAGCCAGCGCAGCAGCCATTCCGCGCCGACGATCGCCGCCGCGAAGCTCTCCGGCGTCCGGTTCAGCGTCGAGAGGATCGCCATGCCGCCCGGCCTGAGTAGCCCCGCCAGGGCCGCGAGGAAGGCCGGAACGTCCGCCACATGCTCGACGATCTCGAGCGCGAGGACGACGTCGAACCGCGCGCCGCGCCCGGCCGCCGCCTCCGCCGTCTCTTCCCGGTAGTCGATCTCCAGCCCCTGCGCCTCGGCATGGGCCCGGGCCACCGCAAGGCTCTCCGCCGCGGCGTCGAGCCCGGTCACCTCGGCGCCGAGCCGCGCCATCGGCTCCGCGGCGAGGCCCCCGCCGCAGCCGACATCGACGATCCTCATCCCGGCGAAGGGCGCGCGCGACCTGAGGTCGCGGCCGAACTCCGCGGCCACCTGCTCGGCGACATAGCCCATCCGGCATGGGTTCATCGCGTGGAGCGGCCGGAACTTGCCCGCCGGGTCCCACCACTCGGCCGCCATCGCCTCGAATTTGGAGACTTCCGCCGGATCGACCGTGACGCTGGCCAAAGGCCGCTCCCCTATAGGCATTGCACGCGCTTCGCCCTAGAACATGGGTCGATGAGAGGCAACCGCAACGAATCCGGCCCCATGACCAAGGGCTCTCGACGCGCTC
>CALFYQ010000049.1 GCA_937952085.1 uncultured Paracoccaceae bacterium
GTTCGGGGTTTCGGCCCGTGGCCGTGCGAGTTTCAGGTCTTTCCTCACATGGAACTCGAACTCGCCGGTGAGGCCGGTCTCGATCGCGGTGACGCAGACTTCGCCATCGCCCTGAACGGCGTGGCCGTCCCCCGTCGAGAAGAGCGCGCCGGGGACGTGGACGGGGAGATAGAGCGTGGTTCCTGCGACCAGTTCCTTCAGGTCGAGATTGCCGCCATGGGCGCGAGGGATGAGCGAGGTGATGCGGCCCCAGGCGGGCGGCGGGGCGACGCCCATCACCCCGAAGAAGGGCTTCAGCGGCAGCTCCAGCCCCCAGCTCAACGTCGCCACGTTGCGGGCGAGGTCGAGCGGGATGTTGATGAGCCGGCCTTCCGGGAAATCGTCCGGCAGGGCGCCGGCGAGCGGCTTGAACATGTTCCAGCCCCAGTCATGCCGGAGCTCAACCCGCTTGATCCGCACCTCCAGCACATCGCCCGGCTCCGCGCCACGGATTGCGACCGGGCCGGTGAGGATATGGCCGGGCAGCATCCGCTCCGACCTTGCGTGGATGTCCCGCTGTTCCGGCGGAACCTGAAAGCCTTCGGGCGGCAGCGCCTCCGGCCCGCCGGAGACCGTCTCGATCACCACGCGTTCGCCGCTCTCGATGGTGAGCGCGGGCGGAAGGTCGGCCGCGAACCAGCCCCAGTGGCAGGTTTCGGGCGAGGATTTCAGGTGATGCGGCATGGCGGGCTCCAGCGGTCGGACTGGCGCCGTCAGGACAGCGCCATTTCCATGAACACGATTTTCGTCGCCAGGGCCGCAGGAAAGTCGGCGGGCGGCGGAACGTCGCGGAAACCGAGGGCGCGATAGATGCGATGGGCGCCCCACATGCTGTGGTGGCTGTCGAGCACGGCGCGACGCGCCCCGGCGGCGCGGGCGGAGGCGAGGAGCGCCTCCATCAGCGCGCGGCCGACGCCGCCCCCGCGGCTTTCGGGCCTGACATACATGCGCTTCATCTCCACGACGCCCCCGCCATGCGCGCGAAAGGCGACGCAGCCGACCGGCCTTTCCCCCTCGCGCGCGAGGAAGAGGCGGCCGCCCGGCGGCGCGTAGGGGCCGGGAAGGCCGGCGAGTTCCGCCTCCAGACCGTCGAAGGTCGGCGCCGCCGCCGCTTCGGGGTCCATGCGCCGGGCCCAATCGGTGAACTCGCGCATGAGGGTGCGGACGGCCTCGATGTCCTCCGGCGAAGACGCCTCACCGATGACGGCCATCGCCCCCTCCGAAACGAAAGGTACGGCGCCGCTCACCGCGGCGCCGTCCCGAAACTTCGGCCTCTCGGCGGTTCAGATCAGCTTGCCCATCGCTACGGCGACGTCGCCCATCCGGTTCGAGAACCCCCACTCGTTGTCGTACCAGGTGAGGATGCGGCAGAGCCCGTCCATCGCCTTGGTCTGGTCGAGATGGAAGATCGAGGAGCGCGGATCGTGGTTGAAATCCATCGAGACGTTCGGCTGGTCGGTGTAGCCGAGAACGCCCTTGAGCGGCCCGTCCGCCGCGGCCTTGATCGCCGCGTTGATCTCGGCGGCCGTCGCCTTCTTCGAGGGCCGGAACTTCAGGTCCACCACAGAGACGTTCGGCGTCGGCACGCGGATCGCCACGCCGTCGAGCTTGCCGTTGAGGGCGGGGAGGACAAGGCCCACCGCCTTCGCGGCGCCCGTCGAGGTCGGGATCATCGACATCGCGGCGGCGCGGCCGCGGTAGAGATCCTTGTGCATCGTATCAAGCGTCGGCTGGTCGCCGGTATAGGAGTGGATCGTGGTCATGAACCCCTCCTCGATGCCGAAGGTCTCATGCAGCACCTTGGCGACCGGCGCGAGGCAGTTCGTGGTGCAGGAGGCGTTGGAGATGACGAGGTCGTCCTTTGTCAGGTCCATGTGGTTGACGCCGTAGACCACCGTGCGGTCGGCGCCGGTGGCCGGGGCCGAGACGATCACCCGCTTCGAGCCGTTCTCGAGATGGAGCGCGGCCTTCGCCCGGTCGGTGAAGATGCCGGTGCATTCGAGGGCGATGTCGACATCGGCCCAGGGCAGCTTCGCCGGGTCCCGCTCGGCGGAGACCTTGATCGGCCCCTGCCCGGCGTCGATCGTGTCGCCCGAGACCTTCACCTCGCCGGGGAAGCGGCCGTGCACGCTGTCGAAGCGGAGAAGATGCGCGTTCGTCTCCACCGGCCCGAGATCGTTGATGGCGACGACCTGGATGTCGGTCCGCCCGCTCTCGATGATGGCGCGGAGCACGTTCCGCCCGATCCGCCCGAACCCGTTGATCCCGACCTTCACGGCCATTCCGCATCCTCCAGCTATCTGTTCGTCGTGCCGGGGACTTAGAAAACCGGAGGCGAAAGCGCAATGCGTCCGGGCGGCGAACCGCCCCACGCTAACCGTTTCAGAGGCCGGCGCGGGGCGGCCATGCGCCCATGTCAGAGCGCCGAGAGCGCCATGTCGCGGAGCACCTCCGCTTCGAGCTCGACCTCGGCGAGGCGGTGCTTCACCACGTCGCCGATCGAGATCATGCCGATCACGCGCCCGCCCTCGACGACCGGCATGTGCCGGAAGCGGCCGTCCGTCATCCGCCGGGCGACGAGGGCGAGCGAGTCTTCGGGCCGGCAGGTATGCACGCCCCGCGTCATCACCGCCGAGACTGGGGCGGTCAGCCCGGCCGCGCCGCGTTCGGCGACGGCCTGCACCACGTCCCGCTCCGAGACGATGCCGATCATCGCCACGCCGTCATCGCTCACGATCATCGCGCCCACGCGTTCCAGCCGCAGGCGGTGGGCCAGCCGTTCAACCGTCTCGTCGGGCCGCACCGTCATCACCGCCGCGCCTTTCGCGCGGAGCGCCTCGCGCACTTTCATCGCGCGCCTCCTTCCACCGCCGCAGATGCACGGCGCGAAGGGGCGGGCGGCGGGAACCGCCCCTCCGCTGCCTGCAAATCTAGACATTTGCGCGCCCGACCGCCATTCACCCATTCGAGAGCGCCGAGAACGCGCCGGGGAGGACGTCATGCGCTTCGAGACCGAGGAGGGGCCGCTGGACTTCACGCCGCGCCGGCTGGTCGTCGCCGGCTGGACCGGGCGGGACGAGGCGGCGCTCAAGCATCACATCGCGGAGCTGGCCGAGATCGGCGTCAAGGGGCCGAGCCGGGCGCCGCTCTTCTACAGCGCCGCGGCGGCGCTGATGACCACCGCGAGCGAGATCGAGGCGCTCGGCCCGCAGACCTCCGGAGAGGTGGAGCCGCTGGTGATCCGCGCCCGCGGCGCGCTCTGGCTCGGCCTCGGCTCGGACCATACCGACCGTGGGCTTGAGGCGGTTTCGGTCAACCATTCCAAGCAGATCTGTCCGAAGATCGCGGCCGCCGCGCTCTGGCGGCTCGACACCGTGATGGACCCGGACGCGGTCGAGCTTCGGTCCTGGATCGCCGAGGACGGCGCCTGGACGCTCTACCAGGAGGGCCGGCTCTCCGAGATACGGCCGCTCGGCGAACTCATCGCCGGGGCGGCGCTCGGGGAGGAAGAGGCGATCTTCTGCGGCACGATCCCGGCGATCGGCGGCATCCGCCCGGCGCCGCGCTTCCGCATGGCGCTCCGCGACCCGGGAACGGGCCGCGAGATCGGCCACGAATACCAAATCCGCTCCCTTCCCGTCGTTCAGTGAGGTCCCCGATGAAACAGGCTCGTCTCTACGCTCACGGGGCGCCGCACGAGGTGGTCCGCCTCGCCGACGCCCCGGCGCCCGGCGCCCCCGCACCCGGCCGCGCCGTCGTCCGCATCATGGCCTGCGGGATCAACCCGGCGGACCTTCTCGGCTTCGAAGGTCGCTATCCCGGCCCGGAATTCGGCGCTCCCTGCGGCATCGAAGGGGCCGGCATCGTCGAGGCGGCGGGCGAGGGCGCGGGGCTCGAGCCCGGCGACCACGTGATCGTGCTGACCCGCGCCAACTGGGCCGAACTGATCGAGGAATCCGCCAACGCGCTCATCCGCATCCCGAAGGCGCTCTCCTGGCGGGACGCGGCGCAACTCAAGGTCAACCCGCCGACCGCGCTCCGGATGCTGAAGGACTACAAGACGCTGAAGCCGGGCGACTGGGTGGCGCAGAACGCCGCCAATTCCGCGGTCGGGCTCCACATCATCCGGCTGGCGAAGGAGATGGGCGCGAAGACGGCGAATTTCGTCCGCCGGGCCGATCTCGCCGGGCCGCTCCTCGAACATGGCGCGGATCTCGTGCTGGTCGGCGGCGAGGACCAGGCCGCCCGGCTCCGCGCCGAGATCGGCGACGCGCCGGCGCCGCTCGGGATCGACGCCATCGGCGGCGCCGCCACGCGCTGGATGGCCGACTGCCTCTCGGACGAGGCGACGGTGGTGAATTACGGCTATCTCTCGGGCGCGCCCTGCGAGATCGAGCCCTCGCACCTCATCGTGCGCGGCCAGACGCTGACCGGTTTCTGGCTCGGCCGCTGGCTCGGCCCGGCGCCCCGCGCGGCGAAGGAGGCGCTTTTCGCCGAACTGGCCGAGGCCTTCATCTCCGGCCGGCTCGTCTCGCCGGTCGAAGCGGAATATACGCTGGACCGCCTCGCCGAGGCCCTCCGCCACGCCGCCGCCGGCGGGCGGCATGGCAAGATCCTTCTCACGCCGAACGGAGCCCTCGCATGATCCTCGCCGAAAGCATCTCCCGCCTCGAGACGGAGAGCGCCTTCGAAGTCCTCGCACGCGCGGCGGAGCTGGAGCGGCAGGGCAAGGAGATCATCAATCTCGGCATCGGCCAGCCGGACTTCAAGACGCCGGAGCACGTGGTGGAGGCCGCGGTGAAGGCGCTGCGCGACGGCCATCACGGCTATACGCCCGCCAACGGGATCCTGCCGCTCCGCGAGGCCGTCGTCGCCGATGTGGAGGCGCGCCGCGGCGCGAAGCTCGACCCGAAGAACATCGTCATCATGCCGGGCGGCAAGCCGACCATGTTCTTCGCCTGCCTCCTCTTCGGCGAGCCGGGGGCGGAGATCATGTATCCGGACCCGGGCTTCCCGATCTATCGCTCGATGATCCGCTATACCGGCGCGAAGGCGGTGCCGATCCACCTCCGGGAGGAGAACGGCTTCGCCTTCTCCGCCGCCGAGGTGCTGGCGAAGATCACGCCGAAGACGCGGCTCATCATCGTCAACTCCCCCGGCAACCCCACCGGCGGCGCGACGCCGCGCGAGGAAGTGGAGGCGCTGGTCCGCGGCCTCGAAAAGCACCCCGACGTCGTGCTGATGTCGGACGAGATCTACGGCCGGATGCTCTATGATGGGCGGGAGCACGTCTCCTTCCTCTCCTACCCCGAGATTCGGGATCGGCTGATCCTCCTTGACGGCTGGTCGAAGACCTATGCGATGACGGGCTGGCGGCTCGGCTGGTCATACTGGCCGGACGGGCTGGTGGAGAAGGCGACGCGGCTCTGCGTCAACGCGCATTCCTGCGTGAACGCGGCGACGCAATGGGCCGGCATCGCCGCCCTCACCGGACCGCAGGACGCGGTGGACGTGATGATGAAGGCCTTCGACGAGCGCCGCCGCGCCATCGTCCGCCGGCTCAACCAGCTTCCCGGGATCACCTGCCTCGAACCCGCCGGCGCCTTCTACGCCTTCCCGAACATCACCGGCACGGGGCGGGACGCGAAGACGCTGCAGAAGGCCTTCCTCGAAGAGGCCGGCGTCGCCACCGTCGCGGGCCCGAGCTTCGGCGTCCACGCCGACGGCTATATCCGCTTCAGCTATGCCAATTCGGTGGAGAACATCGAGACGGCGATGGACCGGATAGCGGCGCTCCTCTGAGGCGCCGCCGCCCGGGCCGGGCGCGCCCCGGCCCGTGCTGGTGGGCGGTGACGGGCTCGAACCGCCGACATCCTCGGTGTAAACGAGGCGCTCTACCAACTGAGCTAACCGCCCTCGCGGCGCGTGATAGCGGAGCGCGCCCGGCTTGGCGAGGGCCGACTACTTCGCCTCCCGCGCCCGCACCGCAGGAGCCACGAATTCCTCGATGATCGAGACCGGAATGCGCCAGGCGTCCGGCTGGTTGTAGTTCCCCGCCATCACCGCGACGATCAGCTCGATCCCCGGCTGCACGGTGAGCCGCTGGCCGCCATTGCCGAAGCCCGCGACCCAGGCGGGCGGATCGCCGCGCGAGGAGAGCCACCAGAGATAGCCATAGCGAAGCCCCTCCGGCGCGCCGCGCGGGCGGAACGAGGCTTCGAGCCACTCGGCCGGAACCAGCCGCTTCCCTTCCCAGGCGCCGCTCGCGAGGATCAGCCGGCCGATCTTCGCCAGATCCGGCAGCCGGAGCCGGAGGCCCGAGGCGGCGGAAAGCTCGCCCTTGAGGCCCCGCACCCATTCGAACCGGTCGATCCCGAGCGGCCCGAAGAGGGTGCGGCGGGCGAATTCGTCGAGCGGCTCGCCGGTCCCCCGCTCGATCAGCCGGCCGATCAGCGCGACGGCGCCGCCCGAATAGGTCCAGACCTCGCCGGGCGCATGGAGGATCGGGCGGTCGAGCGAATAGCGCGTCCCGTCCTCGGCCATCTCCATCGCGATCTCGGAATTTCGCGGGTCCTAATAGGGGAGGTTTTCGTCCCATTCGAGGCCCATCGTCATCGCCAGCGCGTCGCCGACTGTGATGCGGCGGCGGGCCGGATCGGCGGCGAGATCGGGATATTCCGGGAAGGCGTCGATCAGCGGCGAGTCCGGCGGCGGAACCTTCCCTTCCGCTAGCGCGACGCCGTAGAGGAGCCCGACCACCGACTTGGTGACCGAGCGGATGTCGTGAAGATCTTCCGGCCCGAGCGTGCGGCGGCCGAGCGGCCGGCCCCAGGCCTCGTCCTCGCCGGGGAAATAGACCTCCGCCAGAACCTCGCCGCGATGCTCGATGAGGACGCCGTGCAGCCCCTTGAGGGCGCCCGCCGCGACGGCTTCCTTCAGCTTCGTCTCCATCGGGCGCTCCTCCGCGCTGGCGGTCGCGCCGACGAGGGCGGCGAGGCAGATGGCTCCTCCAAGCGCGCGCAACCGCATCCCGCATCTCCCGTTCGCGGCAACCTAGTCCGAAGGGTCGTCCAGAAGCCAGCGCGGGCCGGGCCCGGCGGCGGCGACCTTGTCGTCCCGGTTGTGGAGCCGGCAGGCCTTCAGCGAAAGGCAGCCGCAACCGATGCAGCCGTCGAGCCGGTCCCTCAGCCGGCGGAGCCCGTCGATCCGCTCGTCCAGCCGGTCCCGGAAGGCGGCGCTGATCGCGGCCCAGTCCTTCGCCGTCGGCGCGCGGCCTTTCGGCAGCCGGGCGAGTTCCGCCTCGATCTCGCGGAGCGAGAAGCCGAGCCGCTGCGCGATCATCACGAAGGAGATGCGGCGGAGGTCAGATTTGTCATAACGCCGCCGCCCGCCTTCGTCCCGCCAGGGCATGACGAGCCCCCTGCCCTCGTAGAAGCGGATCGCCGAGACCGCGAGCCCGGTCCGACGCGCGATGTCTCCGATCGAAAGCCCGGCCGCCATCCTTCCCCCCTTGACCTCAACCATGGTTGAGCACCTAGGTCAGGCGGGCCGCCGATTCAACGCGGCGCTGGGAAGGAAAGGACACCCCGCCATGGCCCGCCTCGAACATGTCAATTTCACCGTCTCGGACCCGCAGGCGACCGCCGACCGGCTGGTCGCGCTCTTCGGCTGGAAGGTGCGCTGGAAGGGCGCCGCGAAGGGCGGCGGCACCACCTTCCATGTCGGCACCGACGACGATTACGTCGCCGTCTATTCGACCGGCGCCGCGGCCGCGCCGAAGGAGGAGAGCTATTCCGTCCGGGGCGGGCTCAACCACATCGGCGTCGTGGTGGACGATCTCGACGCGGTGGAGGCGAAGATCCTGGCCGCGGGGATGAAGACCCATTCGCACGCCGACTACGAGCCGGGCCGCCGCTTCTACTTCTACGACCCGGACGGGATCGAGTTCGAGGTGGTGAGCTATTCCTGATCCGCGGCCCGGGCGGCGCGCGCCTTCGCGGCCTGCGCCGCCTCAGCCCTTGCCGGCCAAGGAACAGGCCACCTCATAGATCCCCATCGCCGGCCGCGCGGCGCCGGTGCGAGAAGCGGTGATGAGCTTCAGGAGCCGCGCCGCCTCCCGCTGAAGCTCGGGAATGCCGACGCCCTCGACGAGGACCACGGCGTCGAAGCCGGTCACGTCGGATTTCGGCCGCGCGGCCATCTCGTTGGTGCGGATCGAGGAGGCTTCGGGCCGCGCAACGGCCGCATGCGCGCCGACGATTCCCGGCCTCTCGTTGAGCGCCGCGACGAGGGCCGGGGCGGCCTCCGTGAAACGCGCCTCGCCGCCCGGCAGCATCAGCCGGACCGTCATCATCGCGCCGCCGTCGCAGGGGCCGCTCGTCGCCACCCGTTCGCATGAGACGCGGAGCATGTTGCGGAAGAAGGGCATCATCTTCGCGCTCCAGGCGGAGGGCGCGTTGAGCCGGGCGAGATATTCCGGCGAGCGGAACGCCTCTACGCTGGTCGCCTCGTAGATCGTGCCGTAGCGCAGCGTCTCCGCATTCCGGTCGACGAGTCGGCGGCCCATCAGGAAGCCGGGCAGCGCGAGCCGCTCCGGCATGTGCTCCCGCGTGTGCCACTCGTCGTATTCCGCCTGGGCCTCCGGCTGGATGTCATGCCAGAGCCCGAGAAACGCCGCGCCGCGAAGCGCCATGATCATCCCCTTCGTCGTTTCCGGCGATCCTGCTTGCGAAGCGCGGCCGGTCAATGAAAAAGGCCGGCCCGTCGGGGCCGGCCTGATGGTTTCTCTCCGCCGCTCAGTGGGCGGCGGCGCCCGTCGCGGGCGGCGGGGCCTTGGCGGCGAGCGCCGCGGCCTCGGCCGCCTCGTCCCACTCGATCGCCTCGGGGGCGCGGACCAGCGCCGTCTTCAGCACCTCGGAGACGGTGGAGACCGGCTTGATCTCCAGCCCGGCCTTCACGTTGTCCGGGATCTCCGGCAGGTCCTTCGCGTTGTCCTTCGGGATCAGCACCGTCTTGATGCCGCCGCGGAGCGCGGCGAGGAGCTTCTCCTTCAGCCCGCCGATCGGCAGGACCGAGCCGCGGAGCGTGACCTCGCCGGTCATCGCCACGTCCCGCCGCACCGGGATGCCGGTGAGCATGGAGACGATGGCGGTGACCATCGCGATGCCCGCGGAGGGCCCGTCCTTCGGCGTCGCCCCTTCGGGAACGTGGACGTGGATGTCCATCTTCTCGAACTCGGGCGGCTTCACGCCGATGGCGAGGGCCTGGGAGCGGACATAGGAGGAGGCCGCGTCGATCGACTCCTTCATCACGTCGCCGAGCTTGCCGGTGGTCTTCATCCGGCCCTTGCCCGGCAGCTTCAGCGCCTCGATGGAGAGGAGATCGCCGCCCACCTCGGTCCAAGCGAGGCCGGTCGCGACGCCGACCTCGTCCCGCTCCTCGGCGAGGCCGAACTTGAAGCGCCGGACGCCGAGCATCTTCTCGAGCCGCTCGGGCGAGACCACGACGCGCTTCTTGTTGTCCTTGACAATCTCCGTCACCGCCTTGCGGCAGAGCTTGGCGATCTCCCGCTCAAGCGAGCGTACGCCGGCTTCCCGCGTGTAGTAGCGGATGACGTCGCGGAGCGCCTCGTCGGTCAGCTCGAACTCGGACTTCGTGAGCCCGTGGCCCTTCATCTGCTTCTCGACGAGATGGCGCTTGGCGATCTCGGCCTTCTCGTCCTCGGTGTAGCCGGAGAGGGAGATGATCTCCATCCGGTCGAGGAGCGGCCGCGGCATGTTGTAGGAGTTCGCCGTGGTGATGAACATGACGTTCGAGAGGTCGTACTCGACCTCGAGATAGTGGTCCATGAACGTCGCGTTCTGCTCGGGGTCCAGCACCTCCAGCATGGCCGAGGCCGGGTCGCCGCGGAAATCCTGCCCCATCTTGTCGATTTCATCGAGCAGGATCAGCGGGTTCGTCGTCTTGGCCTTCTTCATAGACTGGACGATCTTGCCGGGCATCGAGCCGATATAGGTCCGCCGGTGGCCGCGGATCTCCGCCTCGTCCCGGACGCCGCCGAGCGAGATGCGGATGAACTCGCGCCCCGTCGCCTTCGCGACCGACTTGCCGAGCGAGGTCTTGCCGACGCCGGGGGGGCCGACGAGGCAGAGGATCGGGCCCTTGAGCTTCTGGCTCCGCTGCTGGACGGCGAGATACTCGACCATCCGCTCCTTGACCTTCTCGAGGCCGTAATGGTCGTTGTCGAGGATTTCCTCGGCTTTCCGGAGGTCCTTCTTCACGCGGGACTTCACGCCCCACGGGATCGAGAGCATCCAGTCGAGATAGTTGCGGACGACCGTCGCCTCGGCGGACATCGGCGACATCTGGCGCAGCTTCTTGACCTCGGCGAGCGCCTTCTCGCGCGCCTCCTTCGAGAGCTTGGTGGCCTCGATCCGCTCCTGGTATTCGGTCGCGGCGTCCTGGCCGTCCTCGCCATCGCCCAGCTCGCGCTGGATCGCCTTCATCTGCTCGTTGAGGTAGTACTCCCGCTGCGTCTTCTCCATCTGGGATTTGACGCGGGTCTTGATCTTGCGCTCGACCTGCAGGACCGAAATCTCGCCCTGCATCAGGCCGTAGATCCGCTCCAGCCGGCGAGAGACGTCCTCGATCTCGAGGAGCGCCTGCTTCTCCGGCAGCTTCACGCCGAGATGGCCGGCGATCGTGTCGGCGAGCTTGCCCGGGTCCTGGATCTGCGAGACCGAGGCGACCGCCTCCTGCGGGACGGACTTGTTGAGCTTGACGTATTTCTCGAACTCGGCGGCGATGGAGCGGCGGAGGGCCTCCACCGCGGCGCTGTCGCCGAGGGTTTCGGGCAGCACGGTGGCGCGCGCCTCGAAATAGTCCTCGCGGTCGGTGAAGTTCTCGATCCGGGCGCGATGCTTGCCCTCGACCAGCACCTTCACGGTTCCGTCGGGCAGCTTCAGAAGCTGAAGGACGTTGGCGATCGAGCCGACGGAATAGATCCCGTCCGCGCCCGGTTCGTCCACCGACGGATCCTTCTGCGAGGCGAGCAGGATCGACTTGTCATCCTTCATCACCGCCTCGAGCGCCTTCACCGACTTTTCGCGGCCGACGAAGAGCGGCACGACCATGTGCGGGAAGACTACGATGTCGCGGAGCGGAAGGACGGGAAGAGTCGCCGCCTCAGGGAGTTCTGTCATGGAAGCGCTTTCTCTTTGCGGCGGACAGCGGCTCGCCCGCAAGGCGGCGCGAGTGCGATCCCCTGTGATATGTCTTCGAAAGGTGGCCCGGCGCCCTGCCGATTTCAAGCGGCGCGCCCCGGCGGCAATGCCGGGGCGCGCGCGCTCAGGAAGCGGTGGCGGGCTCGCCGCGGCCCTTCTTCTCGGCGTAGATCATCAGCGGCTGCGCGCCGCGCTCGATCACGTCCTCGTTGACGACGACCTCGACGACGCCCTCGGTCGCCGGCAGTTCGAACATCGTGTCGAGCAGCACGTTCTCCAGGATCGAGCGGAGCCCGCGCGCGCCGGTCTTCCGGTCGATCGCCTTCTTCGCGACGGAGGTCATCGCCTCCTCGGTGAAGGTGAGCTTCGATCCCTCCATCTCGAAGAGCCGCTGGTACTGCTTTACCAGCGCGTTCTTCGGCTTGGTGAGGATCGTGACCAGCGCCGCCTCGTCGAGATCGTTCAGCGTCGCCACGACCGGCAGACGGCCGACGAATTCGGGGATGAGGCCGAATTTCAGGAGATCCTCCGGCTCGAGCTCGGCGAGAAGCTCGCCGGTCTTCCGGTCTTCCGAGGTCTTCACGTCGGCGCCGAAGCCGATCGCGGAGCCCTTGCCGCGCTGCGCGATGATCTTGTCGAGCCCCGCGAAGGCGCCGCCGCAGATGAAGAGGATGTTCGTCGTGTCCACCTGCAGGAATTCCTGCTGCGGATGCTTCCGCCCGCCCTGCGGCGGCACGGAGGCGACGGTGCCCTCCATGATCTTCAGGAGCGCCTGCTGCACGCCCTCGCCCGACACGTCCCGGGTGATCGAGGGGTTGTCGGACTTGCGGCTGATCTTGTCGACCTCGTCGATGTAGACGATGCCGCGCTGCGCCCGCTCCACGTTGTAGTCGGCGGCCTGGAGGAGCTTGAGGATGATGTTCTCGACATCCTCGCCGACATAGCCGGCCTCGGTCAGCGTCGTCG
>CALFYQ010000050.1 GCA_937952085.1 uncultured Paracoccaceae bacterium
CCGGCCGCGCTAATCTGCTTCGCTGGGTTGCGCGTGATCGAGCAGACGATTTGTGAGACGCTGCCCGAGGGCTTCCAGCGCGACGAGTATCTCCATGAGCACGGCATGCTCGACATGGTGCTCGACCGGCGTCGGATGCGGGACGAGCTGGCGAAGCTGCTCCGGCTCCTCCTCGGCTGGGGGCCGCGGGTGATGGGCGATCTGCCAGCGCCGGCGCCGGCTTCGGGGGCGCCGGCGGAGGGCGGCTCTTGAATGGGCCGGTGCCCGGCTCGGACGCGATCCTCGCCCGGCTCCTGACGCTTCACCCCAAGATCATCGACCTGTCGCTGGACCGGATGGAGCGCCTGCTCGGCCGGCTCGGCAACCCGGAGCGGAACCTGCCGCCGGTCGTCCATGTCGCCGGCACCAACGGCAAGGGCTCGACCGTCGCGGTGATCCGCGCCGGCGTCGAGGCGGCGGGCCGGACTGCGCATGTCTACACCTCGCCGCATCTCGCCCGGTTCCATGAGCGCATCCGCCTCGCCGGAGAGCTGGTGACGGAACCGGCGCTCGCCCAGCTTCTCGAAGAGTGCGAAGCTGCGAATGGCGGCGCGCCGATCACCTTCTTCGAGATCACCACGGCGGCGGCTTTCCTCGCCTTCGCGCGGGTGAAGGCGGATTACGTCCTGCTCGAGGTCGGTCTCGGCGGTCGGCTCGACGCGACCAACATGGTGGACCGGCCGGCGCTGACGGTCATCACGCCGATCTCCTTCGACCATGAGCAGTATCTCGGCGAGACGATCCCCGAGATCGCCGGCGAGAAGGCGGGCATCCTGAAGCGGGGCGTGCGCTGCGTCGTAGGCCCGCAGCGGCCGGAAGCCTTTTCGGTGATCGAGGCCCGGGCCGAGGCGCTCGGCGCGCCGATCCTCGCCGCGGGGCGGGAATGGACCGCCACGCTGGAGCAGGGACGGCTCGTCTACCGCGACGAGGACGGGCTTCTCGACATGGCGCCGCCGGCGCTGCGCGGCCCGCACCAGATCGAGAACGCCGGGGCCGGCGTCGCCGCGCTCCGCGCCCTCGGCCTGCCGGAGCCGGCGGTGGAGCGGGCGCCGGCCGGCGCGGTCTGGCCGGCGCGGCTGCAGCGGCTGACGCGCGGCGCGCTGGCCGAGGCGGCATCGCGGGCGGGGGCGGAGCTCTGGCTCGACGGTGGCCACAACCCGGCCGCGGGCGAGGCGATCGCCGCCTATCTCGGTTCGCAGGCGCGTCGGCGCACCCATCTCGTGACCGGGATGCTGGAGACGAAGGACGCCGGCGGGTTCCTCCGCCCCTTCGCCGGGCTGGTCGAGGCGCTTCACGCGGTCTCGATCCCCGACAGCGCGGCGGCGGTTCCGGCCGAGGCGCTCGCCGCCACCGCGCGCGCCTCCGGCATCGAGGCGACGGCGCGCGCCAACGTCGCGGCGGCGGTCGAGGCGGCGCTGACGGCGGGGGCGGAGCGCGTGCTGATCTGCGGCTCGCTCTATCTCGCCGGGGCGGTGCTCCGCGACGGGGCCGCCTGAGCCCGGCGGCTCAGCCCTCCGCCCGCACCAGCCTGGCGACGAGCCGCCGCGCGATCGGCGCGACGACGAGGACGGAGGGGAAGGCGACCGCCCATGCCGGCAGCCAGGCCGCGATCCAGTCGCCGAAGAACCCCGGGATGGGGCCGAGCGCGCGGAGCGTCGCGATCCCCGAGACCAGGAATGACATGAAGCCCGAGAGGAAGAAGCCGAAGAGGACCGGCGCGTAGCGGGGATGCATGAAGAGCTCCGGAGCGGACGCGCCTCTCTTGCCGCTCCGACGCGCGCCGGGCAAGCGGGCGGCTTGCCGCGCCGGCGGCGGCCGGGCTATCCGTTGTAGCGACGGTTGGGGCGCATGACGGCGCGCGCATTGAATGCTATGCCGCGCCGGCGCGTGGCCACGGGAGCGGGAAGCGATGCGGTTCGGACGGACGGAAACGATGCGGCTCATCGCGGCGGCGGCCGCGCTCCTTCTCGCCGCGTGTTCCGATAGCGACAGCCTCGTCGACGACGCGCGGCCGGCGCAGACCATCTTCGACGAGGCGCAGGGCAATTTCGACGACGGCTCCTACAGCGACGCCGCCAAGGGTTTCGACGAGGTGGAGCGGCTCTACCCGTATTCCAGCCTTGCGAAGACCGCGATGATCCGCTCGGCCGAGGCCTATTACCGGGCGCAGAAGTACAACGAGGCGCGCCTTGCGGCGCAGCGTTATCTGGACTTCTTCCCGTCGGATCAGGACGCCGCCTTCGCGCAGTACATCGTCGCGCTCTCCTATTACGACCAGATCTCCGAGGTGGAGCGGGACCAGGGCGACACCGTCCGCGCCGCGCAGGAGCTTCGCGTGGTGATGGACCGCTACCCCGACTCGGTCTGGGCCCGCGAAGCGAAGCTGAAGCGCGACCTGACGATGGACAACCTCGCCGGCAAGGAGATGCAGATCGGCCGCTACTATCTCGGCCGGGGCCACTACATCGCGGCGATCAACCGGTTCCGCCACGTGGTCGAGGACTACTCCACCACCAGCCAGGCGCCGGAGGCGCTGCACCGGCTGGTGGAATCCTATCTCGCGCTCGGCGTCCAGAAGGAGGCGCAGAACGCGGCGGCCGTGCTCGGCTACAACTATCCGGGCTCGGAATGGTACGTGGACAGCTACGCGCTGCTGACCGGCGAGCGGCTCGGGCCGGAGCTCGACCCCGAAAGCTGGCTCAGCCGCAACTTCCGCAAGGTCGTCTACGGCGACCAGTTCTGAGCCTGAACCGCAGGCGATGCTCGAGCGGCTGGAAGTCCGCGATGTCGTCACGATCGAGGCGCTCGCCCTCGATTTCGGCGCCGGCCTGACCGCCCTCACCGGCGAGACCGGGGCCGGCAAGTCGATCCTGCTCGACGCGCTCGGCTTCGCGCTTGGCTTCGCCGACGCGCGGGGCCTCGTGCGCGCCGGCGCGGCGGAAGGCGAGGCGGTGGCGGTGCTGTCGCCGCCGGCCGGCCACGCCGCCTGGGGCGCGCTTTCCGAAGCCGGGCTCGGCGCCGGCGCGGAGGAGTTGATCCTTCGCCGCGTCGCCGCCGCCGCGGGCCCCTCGCGCGCCTATGTGAACGACCGGCGGGTCAGCGCGGAGACGCTGCGCGCCCTCGGCGAGACGCTGCTCGAAATCCATGGGCAACATGACGAGCGGGGGCTGATGAACCCGCGCGGCCATCGCGCCATCCTCGACGCCTTCGCCGGCGCCGAGCCGGAGCGGGATGCGGCGCGCGCCGCCTGGACGGAGGCGCGCCGGGCCTTGGCCGCGCTCGCTGAGGCCGAAGCGTCGCTCGCCGCCGCCGAGCGGGAGCGGGAGCTTCTGGCGCACGAGGCGGAGGAGCTTCGCGGCATCGCGCCCAAGGCGGGCGAGGAGGCGGCGCTCGACGCGCGGCTGCGGCTGATGAAATCCGCCGCCGGGCTCCGCGAGCGGCTTTCCGAGGCGCGCGCGCTTCTCTCTGGCGAGAGCGGGGCGGAGACTCAGGCGGCGCGGGCAGCGCGGCTGATCGAGCGCGCCGCGGCGCAGGCGGAGGAGTTGCTCGGCCCGCCCCTCGCCGCGCTCGGCCGCGCCTGGGAGGCGCTCGCGGAGGCGGGGCAGGGGCTCGAAGCGGCCGAGGACGCGCTCGGCTTCGACGAGCGGGAGATGGAGGCCGCCTCGGCGCGGCTCCTCGACTTGCGCGCCCTCGCCCGGAAGCACCGCTGCGCGCCGGACGATCTGCCGGCCGTGCTGGCCGAGCGCGAGGCGGCGCTGGCGCGGATCGAGGCCGGGGCGGAGGGGATCGCCGGGCTCGCGCGCGCGGCGAAGGCGGCGGAGGCGGCCTATGGCGCGGCGGCCGACGCGCTCTCGGCGAAACGGCGTGAGGCGGCCGCCCGGCTCGACGCAGCGGTGGCGGGCGAGCTTCCTTCGCTGAAGATGGAGCGGGCGCGCTTTGCGACCGAAATCCGCGAGGCGCCGGCCGGGCCCGAGGGGCGGGACGAGATCGCCTTCCTCGTCGCCGCCAATCCCGGCGCGCCGCCGGGGCCCCTGGCGCGGGTCGCCTCGGGCGGCGAGCTTTCCCGGCTCCTCCTCGCCTTCAAGGTGGCGCTGGCGGCGCGGAGCGCGCCAGCGGCGATGATCTTCGACGAGATCGACCGCGGCGTCGGCGGCGCGACGGCGGATGCGGTGGGCCGGAGACTCGCCCGGCTGGCGCAGGGGGCGCAGGTGCTCGTCGTCACTCACAGCCCGCAGGTCGCCGCCTGGGCCGACGCGCAGCTTCTGGTCGAGAAGCGGGTGGAAGGCGGCGCGACGCGCACGCTCGTCCGCGCCCTCTCGCCGTCGGAGCGGGAGGCGGAGATCGCTAGGATGCTCGCCGGCGGCGAGGTGACGGCGGAGGCCCGCGCCGCCGCCGCCGCGCTGATCGAGGCGGCGCGGAAGGGCGCCTGAGCCTCAGCGCCGCGTCAGCCGGTGAAGCCGGAACGCGCCATAGCGCTTCGCCGTCTCCACCCGGCCGACATATTCGGTGCGCGCCGGGCTCGCCGGGTCGAGCGCGAGGAGAGCGGCGAATTCCTCGGTGGCGAAGATGCGGCCCGCCTTGGTGATCGGCTCGATCCGCGCGGCCCGCGCCACCGCCTCGCCGAAGAGGTTGTCGGCGCCGGTCACCGGCTCCTTCAGCGGGAAGACGAGGCCGGCATGGAGGCCGAGCCGGATCGCGAGATCGGGCGGCAGGCCGGCGCCGGCGAGATCGAGGGCGGCCATCCGCTCCTGCAGGGAGAGGGCGAATTCGGCGGCGCCGGAAGCGGTGGGGAAGGCGGCGAAGACGCCATCGCCCCAGGTATTGAGGAAGGCGGGCGCGCCGAACTTCGCCTTCGCGTCCTCCACCGCCGCCCGCGCCGCGCCCATCACGGTGCGGACGAAGATCGGAAGCTGGGCCTCCCTCAGCTTGGAGAAGTTCTTCACGTCGCCGAAGACGAGCGCGCGGCCGACGCGGCGCTGCGGCCGCGGCGCGCCGGCGGGGCCGGGGGCGCCGAGATCGGCGACGTCGACGACCCGCTGCGCCCGGCCGGTCGCCTTCCAGGCGGCGCCGTCCGCCGCCGCGCCGGCGGGGCCGGAAGGCGGCGTTCCGTCCCAGACCAGAAGCTGGACGGCCTCCGCCCCATCCCGCTCCGCCTCAAGGATGGCGGAGCCCATGGCGACGCGGGCGACCTCTCCATAGGCGAGATCGTCGCCCGGCAGCGGCGGCTCGGCGGAGAGAAGCCGGAGCCGCGCGCGCGGGTGGCGGAGGCAGGCCCGCGCCCGGCGCGCCCAGCCGGCGCCCGCGGGGCGGACCGAGGTTTCCATGAAGTCCGCCGCGGCGAAGGGGAGGTGGATGAAGGTCTCGAGCCCCCGCGCCAGCCCCCATTCCACGGCGACGATGTCCGCCCCGGCGGCGAGGGAGCCGTGGAGCGAGGATGGGGCAAGCGCCGCCAGCGCGGCGTGGATGCGGGCTTCGAGTTCCGCCCGATGGGGCCAGAGCACGCGGCCCCGCCGGGCGCCGCGGGGCGCGATCATGTGCCCCGAATAGTGGACCGCGGGGCCGGGGCGGAGCCGGTCGATGGCCGGGTGCCCGGGGGCGAGCCGGTTGAGCTGGCGGATCGTCGTCGCGCGGTTGCCGATCGTCGCGTCCGCCGCCGCCGCGGCGTGTTCGGCGATCCCTACCGCCGCCGCCTCCGGCCCGCCCATCGCGATCAGCAATTCCGCGCGGGAGGCGAGGCTCCAATACCCTTCCCCCGGCGCCCCGGCGGCGAGGGCGGCGGCGATGTCCGCCACCGGGCCCATGTCGCCGATCAGGCGGGAGAGGGAGACGGCGTTGACGCCGTTCCATTCGAAATGGGTCCGGTCGGGCGAGGGACCGCCCGGCGCCGCCTGCCGCGCCTCGGCGAGATAGATGTCCCGCGCCGTCTCGAGGCGGCGGCGGCGCTCCTCCCCTTCCGCCTCGAAGCCGAGATCCTTTTCCAGCCGCGCGCGGAGCGAACGTTCGACCCCGGCCGCCTCGCCGAGCCCGTACATCGCGAAGGCTTCCCGCGCCTCGCCGAGCGAGCCCATCCGGGCGAGGGCCGTCACCTCCTCGATCCGGGCGCGGCGGAGCCGGTCGGGCGCCAGCCGCCGCGTCGCCGGTTGGCGCGCGAGATCGACGGCGGAGAGAAGCTCCCCCGCCCGCACCAGCGCGGCGATCTTTTCGGCCTGGTCGGGCGCGCTCATCAGCGGAGCCTCGGCGCCGGCCCGCGGCGCGTCAAGCCTTCTTGGAAGCGGCGCGGCGAAGCCCTATCGTCCCGCGCGGAAGGAGCATCCAATGTCCCGAAAGCCCCTCGGCCGCCTGCGCCTCGGCGTCAACATCGACCATGTCGCGACGATCCGGAACGCCCGCGGCGGCGCCTTTCCGGACCCGGCCCGCGCGGCGAAGCTCGCCGAGGCGGCGGGGGCCGACGGCATCACCGCGCATCTGCGCGAGGACCGGCGGCACATCATGGACGGCGATATCGAGAAGATCGTCGCCGCGATCCGCATTCCGCTGAATTTCGAGATGGCGGCGACGCCGGAGATGCAGGCGATCGCGCTCCGCCACCGGCCGCACGCGGTCTGCCTCGTGCCCGAGCGGCGGGAGGAGCGGACGACCGAGGGCGGGCTCGAAGTGGCGAAGGAGGAGAACCGCCTCGCCCATTTCATCGCGCCGCTGCGCGAAGCGGGCTGCCGCGTCTCCATCTTCATCGCCGCCGACCGGCGGCAGATCGAGGCGGCGGCGCGGATCGGCGCTCCGGTGATCGAGCTCCACACCGGCGCCTATTGCGACCTTCACGCCGAGGGCCGCTTCAAGGAGCGGGACGTCGAGCTCGAGCGGCTTCGCGAGATGGCCGCCTTCGCCCATTCGCTCGGGCTCGAGGTTCACGCCGGCCACGGCCTCACCTTCGAGACGGCGCCGGAGATCGCGCAGTTCCCCGAGGTGATGGAGCTCAACATCGGCCATTTCCTGGTCGGCGAGGCGATCTTCTCCGGCCTCGATTCGGCGATCCGCCGGATGCGGGAGGTGATGGACCGCGCCCGCCGCGAGGCGTTCGGCGAGGGCGCGGCGTGAGCGATCCCGCCTTCCTTCTCGCACCCGCCGCGGCCTTCTTCGCGCTCTGCGCGGCGCCGGGGCCGGCGACGCTGGCGGTCGCCACCACAGCGATGTCGGCGGGGCGGGGCGCGGCGGCTTCGCTCTCGCTCGGCCTTTCGGTCAGCCTCGGGCTCTGGGGCGCTCTGGCGGCGGCAGGGTTCGGGCCCCTTCTCGCGGCCTTCGCGCCGGCGCTTCTCGCCTTCAAGATCGGCGGCACGCTCTTTCTTCTCTGGCTCGCCTGGGGCTCGTTGAAGAGCGCGTTGCGGGGCGGGGCGCCGGCATCGGTCGCCGCGCCTCGCGGCGGGCGGTGGCTCGCGCGTGGCGCGACGCTCAACGCGATGAACCCGAAGGCGCTCCTCGCATGGGGCGCGACCATCGCGCTCGGCGTCGGGCCGAATTCGGGGCCGGCGGAGATCTGGGCGATCTGGGCGCTCTGCACCGCGCTCGGCCTCCTGATCTATCTCGGCTACGCCGCGCTCTTCGCCGCGGCCCCGGCCCGCGCGCTCTATGCGAAGGCGCGGCGGGGGATCGAGGGCGCGGCGGCGGTTCTTTTCGGCGCGGCGGCGCTTCGGCTTCTCGTCTGGCGGGCGGCGCCGTGATCCTCGGCATCGGCTCGGACCTCGCCGACATCCGGCGGATCGAGACGACGCTGAACCGCTACGGCGAGCGCTTTCTCGCCCGCGTCTTCACCGAGATCGAGCGCGACAAGTCGGAGCGGCAGAAGGACCGCGCCGCCTGCTACGCCCGCCGCTGGGCAGCCAAGGAGGCCTGCGCCAAGGCGCTCGGCACCGGGCTCAGCATGGGCGTCGCCTGGGGCGAGATGGGCGTCTCGAACCTGGAGACGGGGCAGCCGACCATGGCCCTCACCGGCGGCGCCGCGGCCCGGCTCGCCGCGCTCGTCCCCGCCGGGTGGGAGCCTTTCGTGCATGTCTCGCTGACGGATGACCCGCCCTATGCGCAGGCCTTCGTCGTGATCGAGGCGCGGCCGCGCGGCGCTTGACGGCCGCAAAGGACATAGAGGCTTCACCGATCTCTTCGGCAGCCTGCAGTGCGGCCGAAGAAGTAAGGTCGCGCCCTCGCCACCCCTCCCGGCGCGGGCGGCCGGCCCGGGCCGCGCCCGCCCTCTCCGCAGGCGGCCGCCCCCCTGGCGTCACGTGCGGTTCGGCCGGAGGTAGGGGCGACGGGATAAAACGCCCATGCCAGAGGAACCGGGCGCCCACCCAGGGGCGGCCGCGACCCTCTGCGCGCCATGCGGACGCTTCCGGTTCTGCGGCGGCGCATCGAGACCGACCTGCCGCGCGGCGCCGGCGCGGCTTGACACTCTCCGGGGCGGATCGCACAAGCGGGCGCCTCGAAGGAGCGGACGATGTCGAGAAGCAAGACCAGCAGGCAGAAGGAGGGGGTCGGCGACACGATCCGCACGATCGTCTGGGCGATCCTCATCGCGGCGCTGTTCCGGACGTTCCTCTTCCAGCCGTTCTGGATTCCGTCGGGCTCGATGAAGCAGACGCTGCTGATCGGCGACTATCTCTTCATCTCGAAATATTCCTACGGCTACTCGAAGCATTCCTTTCCGTGGTCGCTGGCCCCGTTCGAGGGGCGGATCTTCGCCTCCCAGCCGGAGCGGGGGGACGTGATCGTCTTCAAGCATCCGCGTTCGGGCGAGGACTACATCAAGCGGTTGATCGGCCTGCCCGGCGACACGGTGCAGATGCGCGGCGGCAAGCTCTTCCTGAACGGCGAGGAGGTTCCGCAGACGCGCGACGGCGATTTCGTCGAGGACATCGTGCCCGGCGGCTCGCTCCGCTGCGTCGACCGGCCGGTGATCGAGGGAGAGGTCCGCTGCGTGAAGGAGCGGTGGACCGAAACGCTGCCCTTCGGCCGCAGCTACACGGTGCTGAACGCCGACGGAAACCTCTCCCCCGAGACCGACAACACGAAGATCTTCACGGTCCCCGAAGGCCAGTTCTTCTTCATGGGCGACAACCGCGACAACTCGAACGACAGTCGGCAGGGCGTCGGGTTCGTGCCGTTCGAGAACCTCGTGGGCCGCGCGGAGTTAATCGCCATCTCGTCCGACGGGCCGTTCTGGGAAGTCTGGAACTGGCGCTGGGGCCGGTTCCTGACCTGGGTGCGGTGAGCCGGATCGAGGCGGACACGCGGCGCGTGGCCGAGAAACTCGGCCACGACTTCGCCGATATGGGCCTGCTCGACACCGCGCTGACCCATCCTTCCGCATCCTCGCCGGCGCGGCCGTCGAACCAGCGGCTCGAATTCCTCGGCGATCGGGTGCTGGGCCTGATCGTCGCCGAACTTCTGCTCTCGCGCCATCCCGGCGCCTCGGAGGGCGACCTCGCCCCGCGGCTGAACGAGCTGGTGCGGAAGGAGACCTGCGCCGATGTGGCGCGCGAGGCGCTGATCGACCGCGCGCTGCGGCTCGGGCCGGGCGAGACGCGCTCGGGCGCCCGCCGGCGCACCGCCGTCCTCGGCGACGCGATGGAGGCGACCCTGGCGGCGGTCTATCTCGATGGCGGGCTCGAAGCGGCGCGCGACGTCGTCATCCGGCTCTGGGGCGGCCGCGTCGAAGGCCAGGGCGAGGAGACGCCGCGCGACGCCAAGACGGCGCTCCAGGAATGGGCGCAGGCCCGCGGCTTCCGCCCGCCGCGCTATCTCGAACTGGAGCGGAAGGGGCCGGACCACGCGCCGCGCTTCACCGTCGCCGCCCGGCTCGAAACCGGCGCGGAGGCGCGGGCCGAGGCGGGCTCGAAGCGCGCCGCAGAACAGGAAGCGGCGGCGACGCTCCTCCGCCTCGTGGAGGCCAATGATGAGTGAGGCCCGGACCCGCGCCGGCTTCGTCGCCCTGATCGGCGAGCCGAATGCCGGAAAATCCACCCTGCTCAACGCGATGGTGGGCCAGAAGGTGGCCATCGTCACGCATAAGGCGCAGACGACGCGGGCGCGGCTTCGCGGCATCGCCCATGCCGGAGCCCCGGACGGCTCCCGCGCGCAGATCGTCTTCGTCGACGCGCCGGGCATCTTCCGGCCGCGCCGCCGGCTCGACCGCTCGATGGTCGCGGCGGCCTGGGAAGGGGCGGAGGACGCCGACCTCGTCCTCTTCCTGATCGAGGCGCATCGCGGGCTGACCGAAGGCGTCGAAGCCATCCTCGCCGGGCTCGCCGAGCGGCCGAAGCTCCGCGTCGCCCTCGTCATCAACAAGATCGACCGGGTGAAGGCGCCCGCCCTCCTCGCGCTTTCGGCGGCGGCGAACGAGCGGCGGCCCTTCGAGGCGACCTTCATGATCTCCGCCGAGCGCGGCCACGGCGTCGACGACCTTCGCCAATGGCTCGCCGCGGCGATGCCGCAAGGCCCGTTCCTCTACCCCGAGGACGAGATCGCCGACCTGCCGCTCCGCACCCTCGCGGCCGAGATCACGCGGGAGAAGCTGATGCTGCGGCTCCACGAGGAGCTGCCCTACCAGCTCACCGTCGAGACCGAGAGCTGGGAGGAGCGGAAGGACGGCTCCGCCAAGATCGGCCAGATCATCTATGTGGCGCGGGACGGCCACAAGGGCATCGTGCTCGGCAAGGGCGGCGAGACGATCAAGGCCATCGGCGCCGAGGCGCGGCGCGACATCGAGGCGCTGATCGGCCGGCGCGCGCATCTCTTTCTCGAGGTGAAGAGCCGGCCGGGCTGGCTCGACGAGAAGGAGCGCTTCGACGCGATCGGGCTCGACTTCGCGCCCAAGTCGGAATGATCGGGCGGCTCACCACCGATCTCTGGGTTTCCGCCTATCTCGCGCGGCTCCGGGGCGAGGCGATCCCCGCCTATCTCGCCGCGAAGGGTGACCCGACCGCCGGCGCGGTGGCGGTGAAGGTGGCGACGATGGACGGCCGCGCCTCCGTCTTCGTGCGGGCTTACGGGCCGGATGGCGGCCGCATCTGGGCCCCGCTGGTGGAGGCGGCGCCCGAGGCCGAGGCGGACGCGGCGCTCGGCCGGCAGCGCGGCTTCGACCCCGATCTCTGGATCGTCGAGATCGAGGATCCGAAGGGGCGGAGCCTCCTCGATGCGGAAGGGCTCGACTGAGCCCCGCCGCCGACGCATCCTGAGAGGCGGGAGGACCCGAGATGGTCGAGAAGCCGAAGACGCTCGAGGAATGGAACGCGCGCACGATCGGGCTTTTCCCCGATCTCCTCGGCGCGCGGTTCGAGAAGGTGACGGCGGAGGAGGTGGCGGGCGGCTTCGACGTGCGCCGCACGCTCTTCGCGCCAAACGGCTATCTCCATGCGGGCGCAGTAGTGACGCTGGCCGACACCGCCTGCGGCTTCGGCGCGATCTGCGCGCTGCCGGAGGGCGCGCTCGGCTTCACCACGGTGGACCTCGCCGCGAACTTCCTCTCCACCGCAAAGGGGGGGCGGGTTTCGGTGCGCGCTCGGCCGAAACATCTCGGCCGCTCGACGCAGCTCTGGGACGCGACCGTCACCTCCGAGGCCTCGGGAAAGGTGATGGCGGAGTTCCGCTGCGTTCAGATGGTGCTCTGGCCGAAGGGCTGACGCGGTTGGAATGGCGCGACGAGGGGGTGTTGCTCTCCCTCCGCCGCTTTGGCGAGGGCGACGCGATCCTCGACGTGCTGACGGCGGCGCATGGCCGGCATTCTGGCCTCGTGAAGGGCGGCGCCTCGCGCCGGATGGCGGCGGCGTTGCAGCCGGGCGCGACCCTCTCGCTCGAATGGCGCGCGCGGCTCGATCCGCAGCTTGGCGCGTTCCGGGCGGAGCAGGTCCGCTCGCGCGCGGCGCAGCTGATGGCCGATGGAGACGCACTCGCCGCCTTCGGCGCGGCCGCCGCGCTCCTCGCCGCCTTCCTGCCGGAGCGGGAGCCGGCGCCCGCGCTCTACGCCGCCACCACGACGCTTTTCGACCGGCTCGGCGCGGCGCCCGACTGGCGCGCGGCCTATGTGGGGTGGGAGCTGATCCTCCTCGCCGAGCTTGGCTACCCGCTCGATCTCGGCAGCTGTGGCGTGACCGGGGTGACCGAGGGGCTCGCCTTCGTCTCTCCGAAGACGGGGCGCG
>CALFYQ010000051.1 GCA_937952085.1 uncultured Paracoccaceae bacterium
TGTAGCTGCCGCCGACCGAGCGGACCTTCGCCACCGTCGCTTCGTCGAGCCCGTCGCGCACGCGCACCTCTTCGAGCATGTCCGTCCTCCCGGCCGTCAGGCCGCTTCAGCCGGGCGGCGCCGCCAGGCCGCCACCCATGCGTCGGCGAAGGCCATGACCTCCGCCTCTGTCGTCGTCGGGCCGATCGAGACGCGGATCGCGCTCGAGGCCGAGACTTCGTCGAACCCCATGGCGCGGAGCACCCGGCTCGCCTTCTCCACCTTGCCGGAGGAGCAGGCCGAACCGGCGCTGACCGCGAAGCCGGCGAGGTCCATCTGGATCACCTGCGTCTCGCCGGCCCAGCCGGGGACCATGAGACAGGAGGTGTTCGGCAGGCGCGGGCTTTCCGCGCCCACCACATGTAGGCCCTCCGCGGCGGAGACCAACCGGTCCTCCAGCCGGTCGCGGAGCGCCGCGACCTTTTCCCACACGCCCGCCTCGAGATCCCGCTTCGCCGCCGCCGCCGCCGCGCCGAAGCCGGCGATGCCGATCACGTTCTCGGTGCCGGCGCGGCGGTTCCGCTCCTGGCCGCCGCCGCGGATCAGCGGCTTCGGCTCCCGCCGGCCGTCACCAGGGTTCCATCGGGAAATGAGGGCGCCCGCGCCTCGGCCGCCGCCGATCTTGCATGACGAGAGGGCGTGGAATGCGCCATCCGTCAGAACGCGCTCGCACTTGCCGAAGGCTTGCGCGGCGTCGACGAATGTGTTGCCGGTGCAGACGAAATCGAGATCATCGCAGATCGCCTGCACCGGCTGGAGCACCCCGGTCTCGCTGTTGGCGGACTGGATCGCGAGGAAGGCGTCCGGGATCGTGCCCACCGGGCGAAGCTCGACGGGAAAGTCCGGCATCGGGCGCCTTCCAGCGAACCGGAGGCCCGCGAAGGTTCCGCATCGTTCGACCGGCAGATAGTCGGCAGGCGCGACAAAGACGTCGACGCACTCATGCTCCACGCCGGTGGCGAAGACCCGGACGCCGGAGAGCGCCATCGAAGCCGCCTCCGTCGCCCCCGACGTGAACACCACCTCGCCCGCGTCGCAGCCGACGAGACCGGCCACCTCGGCCCGCGCCTTCTCGACGATGGCCCGCGCCGCGCGACCCTCGCTGTGGACGGAGGAGGGGTTCCCCACCGCGTCCATCGCCGCGAGCATGGCAGCGCGCGCCTCGGGCCGGAGCGGGGCCGAGGCGTTCCAGTCGAGATAGACGCGGGGCGTCGCCGTCACGCGCGCGCCTCCTCTTCCAGCAGCGCGCTGAAATCGGGCACCGCCGGGCAGGGGGCCATCCGGTCCTCCACCACGTCGGCAAGCGTCGTCTGCGAGAGGAAGACGTAGACGTGGCTCGAAAGCTGTTCCCAGAGATTGTGGGTGAGGCAGACCGCGCGGGAGCCGCCGCAGCCCTCGCCGCCGCCCTCGCAGCCCATCGCGTTCAGCCGCTCGTCCACCGCCGCCATCACGTCGGAGATCCGGGTGCCGGCGGCGCCCTGCGCGAGCCGATAGCCGCCGCCGGGGCCGCGCACGCTGTCGACCACGCCGGCCTTCCGGAGCTTCACGAAGAGCTGTTCGAGATAGGCGAGGGAGATGTCCTGCCGCTTCGCCACGTCCGCGAGGCTCACCAGCGCGCCCTCGCCCTGCAGCGCGATGTCGGCGAGCGCGGTGACGGCGTAGCGTCCCTTGGTGCTGAGCTTCACGACTTCTTCCCCGCCCGCTGCGACCGAATGACGCGAATCGTTGACCGGTCGCGCCGCGGGGCCGTATCTCCACCGCCGCGGCGGCGATCCCGCCTTAAGTTTGGAACGGTTCTAAGTTGGCTGAGCGCGACAGTCAACGATTCCCAAGGACCGGCAGCGATCCCGGAGAACGGAACGGCCTATGCCCGAAGTGATCTTTCCCGGCCCCGACGGCCGGCTCGAAGGCCGCTACCACCCGCAGAAGGATCGCGACGCGCCGATCGCGCTGATCCTGCATCCGCACCCGCAATTCGGCGGGACGATGAACAACAAGGTGGTCTACAACCTTCACTATGCGTTCCACCGCCTCGGCTATTCGGTGCTGCGCTTCAACTTCCGCGGCGTCGGCCGGAGCCAGGGCGAGTTCGACCAGGGGATCGGCGAGCTCTCCGACGCGGCGGCGGCGCTCGACTACCTCCAGAGCCTGAAGCCCGACGCGAAGATCACCTTCATCGCCGGCTTCTCCTTCGGCGCCTATATCGGGATGCAGCTCCTGATGCGGCGGCCCGAGGCGTCCGGCTTCGTCTCGGTGGCGCCGCCGGCGAACATGTACGACTTCACCTTCCTCGCGCCCTGCCCTTCCTCCGGCCTGATCATCAACGGCGAGAACGACCGGATCGCCCCGCCGGAGGACGTGAGGAAGCTGGTCGAGCGGCTCCAGGCGCAGAGGAACATCATCGTCACTCATGAAACCGTGCCGGGCGCGAACCACTTCTTCGACGAGGGCATGGACCAGATGATCTCAACGGTGGAGCAATACGTCGCCCGCCGCACCGGGGAGCTGAAATCCGGCCTCACCGGCGCATTGCGGCGGGACGGGTAGGGCGCGGGCCGGCCGCGCCGTTCTCTCCTTGGCCCGTGCGACCAGCACGGGCCGCGACCGACCCTGCCGGGGGGCGGGCGCTAGCCGACGGATCAATGAGCGCAACTGTCGTTCGGGGCGGCGCCATCAGGCACAGCCGCACAATCGTCATGCGCCCGCCCAGGGTCGGCCGCGGCCCTTTCCGCATCGCCCAACCAAATTACGCCATCAATTCCAGATGTTTGCTCCCTGATTCAACCTTGAATCAGGGGCGCGAGACACGCCCGCCCGAGACCGGCCCGGCGCAGCCCGTGGTCGAGGGCGCCGAAGTCGGCAATCCGCGGGCGACGCGTACGGCGAGATAGGCGAAAGCCTGCGCCTCCAGCATGTCGCCGTTCAACCCGGCCGCCTCCACTGGCTCGACCGGGGCTTCGAGCCGCGTCGCGAGCATCTGCATCATCGAGCGGTTCCTGCGCCCGCCTCCGCAGACGAGCCAGCGGGAGGGCGGCGACGGAAGCCAGCGACGCGCCTCCGCGACGCACTCCGCGGTGAGCGCCGTCAGCGTCGCCGCGCCATCGCGGGCCGAAAGGTCCTCCATCGTCTTCAGCGTTGCGGCGAACGTGTTCCTGTCCAGCGATTTCGGCGGCTTGCGGTCCAGGAAAGCGCCCAGCGCGTTGGAATGGAGGCTCATCCAATCCACCTCTCCGGCGGCCGCCATCATCCCATCCTCGTCGTAGGGCTCGCCCGTCTTGCGCGCCATCCAGTCGTTCAGCAGAGCGTTGCCCGGCCCGGTGTCGAAGGCCAGGAGCGCGCCTTCCGACTCCGGCGCAGGCTTCGAAGGATCCACCCAGGTGACGTTTGCGACCCCGCCGATGTTCAGGAATGCGAGCGGCGCCTTCGCGCCGATATGCTTCGCGAGCGCGAAATGGAAAAAGGGTGCGAGCGGCGCGCCCTCGCCACCTTCGGCCATGTCGTCGGAGCGAAAGTCCCAGACGACCGGCCGATTGAGGACGCGCGCCAGCGCCGCCCCGTCGCCGAGCTGCCACGTCCAGCCTTCCTCCGGCATATGCGCGATGGTCTGCCCGTGAAAGCCGATCAGTTCGGGCATGACCGGCGCCGGCCAGTGCGCGGGCCCGGCGAGGCAGGCCGCGACGGCCGCCGCGTGCGCGCGGACGACCTCGCATTCGGCCGCCTGCAATTCGGCTTCGAAGCCTTCGCCCCGAACGGGCCGATACGCCCGCCAGTCCTGCATCATGGCGTGCACGAACGTCATCTCGCCGCCTTGGTATTTGCGCCCGGCATAGGGGCCGAACGCGGCGATCCTCACGCCGTCCGTCTTCAGCAATGCGGCGTCCACGCCGTCGAGCGACGTGCCCGACATGAGGCCCAGCGCCCAGATTGGCGCGGCCCCGTTCGGCTCCCGGCTTTCCTCCATGCCCTTCCCTTCGTCGGCCGCTCCGGTATAGAGCGGCGCACACGCGCCCGCCAGCGAGCCCGACATGTCCTTCACGCCCCGCTCCGACTTCCTGCACGCCCTCGTCAGCCGGGGCTTCGTGCAGGACTGCACCGACATGGAGGGCCTCGACGAGGCGCTCCGCGCCGGCGTGATCCCCGGCTATATCGGCTTCGACTGCACCGCGACCTCGCTCCATGTCGGGTCGCTGGTGCAGATCATGATGCTGCGCTGGCTGCAGAAGACCGGCGGGAAGCCGGTGACGCTGATGGGCGGCGGCACGACGCGGATCGGCGACCCCTCCGGCAAGGACGAGGCGCGCCAGCTCCTGACCGACGAGAAGATCGCCGAGAACATGGCGGGCATCCGAAAGGTGTTCTCGATCTACCTCGACTACGAAGACGGCCCGACGGGCGCGATCATGCCGAACAACGCCGAGTGGCTCGACAAGCTGAACTATGTCGATTTCCTGCGCGACTACGGCCGGCACTTCACCATCAACCGGATGCTGACCTTCGACAGCGTGAAGCTGCGGCTGGAGCGGGAGCAGCCGCTGACCTTCCTCGAATTCAACTACATGCTGCTCCAGGCCTACGACTTCATGGAGATGAACCGGCGCATGGGCGTGCGGCTCCAGATGGGCGGCTCGGACCAGTGGGGCAACATCGTCAACGGCGTCGACCTCTCCCGCCGGATCAACGGCGCGGAGGTCTTCGGGCTGACCTCGCCGCTCCTGACCAAGGCGGACGGGACCAAGATGGGCAAGACCGCCGGCGGCGCCGTCTGGCTCAACGAGGAGATGCTGCCGAGCTGGGACTTCTGGCAGTTCTGGCGGAACACGGCGGACGCCGATGTCGGCCGGTTCCTGAAGCTCTTCACCGAGCTGCCGCTCGACGAGATCGCCCGGCTCGAGGCGCTCGGCGGGGCGGAGATCAACGACGCCAAGATCATCCTCGCCAACGAGGTGACGGCGCTCGCCCGCGGCCGCGAGGCGGCGGAGCGCGCGGCGGCGACGGCGGCGGAGACCTTCGGCGCCGGCGGCGCGGGCGCGGACCTGCCGCGCTTCGCCTTCACCGCGGAGGAGGTGGCGGCCGGGATCACCGCGCAGCAGCTTTTCGTCCGCGCGAAGCTCGCCGGCTCCGGCAAGGAGGCGAAGCGGCTGATCGCCGAGGGCGGCGCCAAGGTGAACGACGAGCCGGTCTCCGACGCCCAGCAGGTTTTCGGCGCGGCGGAGTTCGCGGCCGGGCCGCTGAAGCTTTCGGCGGGGCGGAAGCGCCATGCGCTGGCGGAGATCGGCTGAGGGGCTTCGGGCGCGTTTCCTAGGTCGCCTGAACCAGGCGCGGAGGGGCGCGCCCGACCCAGGTTGGGCGCCATGACGGTTGAGCGGCCGTGCTTGATGGCGCCGCCCCGGCCGACTGTTGAGCCCCTTGAGACGGCTGAGGGCGCCCGACCCCGGGATGGGTCGGGCGCGGCCCGTGCTGGTCGCGCGGGCCGAGGCTGGAGCGGCGACTCGGCTCCTCAGCCCAGCGCCTCGTCGCAGCGGGCGCAGACGGCCTCGTGCGCGTGGCTTCCGACATCCGGCAGCACCTGCCAGCAGCGGGCGCATTTCGCGCCCTCCGCGAGGCGGGGGAGGACCGAGACGCCCGGAACTTCGGCGAGGCGGAAAGCCTCGGCCGGGCCTTCGCCGGCGACGATCTCGATGTCCGAGGTGATGCAGAGCTCGGCGAAATCGACGGCTTCGAGCGCGGCGCGGAGCCCCTCGTCGGCGACGAAGACCCGCGGCGCCGCTTCGAGCGAAGCGCCGATCCGCTTCTCCCGCCGCTCGACCTCGAGCGCGCCGGTGACGACGCGGCGGGCCTTCCGGATCCCTTCCCAGCGCGACGCGAGGGCCGGGTCCCGCCAGTCCGGCGTCTCCGGGAAGTCCTGCAGGTGCACGGACTCGTCCTCGCCGGGGAAGCGCGTGGTCCAGACCTCGTCCATGGTGAAGACCAGCATCGGCGCGAGCCAGGTGGTCAGCCGGTGGAAGAGAAGGTCGAGCACCGTGCGCGCCGCGCGGCGGCGGAGCGACGTGGGCGCGTCGCAATAGAGCGCGTCCTTCCGGATGTCGAAATAGACCGCGGAGAGATCGACCGTCGCGAACTGGAAGAGCGCGGAGACGACGCCGGAGAAATCGTATTCGGCGTAGCCCTCGCGCACCTCCCGGTCGAGCTCGGCGAGGCGGTGGAGCACCCAGCGTTCGAGCTCCGGCATCTCGGCCGGGGCGACCCGCTCCGCCTCCTCGAAGCCGGCGAGGTTCGCCAGCATGAAGCGGAGCGTGTTGCGCAGCCGCCGGTAGCCGTCGGCGGTGCCCTTCAGGATCTCCGGGCCGATGCGCTGGTCGGTCATGTAGTCGGCCTGCGCCACCCAGAGGCGGAGGATGTCCGCGCCGTACTGGGAGATCACCGACTGGGGCGCCACCACGTTGCCCTTCGACTTCGACATCTTCTCGCCCTTCTCGTCGAGCGTGAAGCCGTGGGTGACGACCGCGCGGTAGGGCGCGCGCCCCATCGTGCCGCAGCCCTGAAGGAGCGAGGAGTGGAACCAGCCGCGGTGCTGGTCGGTGCCTTCCATGTAGACGTCGGCGATGCCGTCGGGCGTGCCGTCCGGCCGGTCGCGGAGGACGAAGGCGTGGGTGGAGCCGCTGTCGAACCAGACGTCGAGGATGTCGTCCACCTTCTCCCAGTCGTCCGAGTTCACCCCGGCGACGCCGCCGAGGAAGCGGGCCTTCGCGCCTTCGGCGAACCAGGCGTCCGCCCCTTCCTCGCGGAACGCGGCGACGATGCGGGCGTTGACCTCCGGGTTCTTCAGCACCTCGACCTCGCCCGGCCCGGTCGCCCGCTTGAAGCAGGCGAGCGGCACGCCCCAGGCGCGCTGGCGCGAGAGCACCCAGTCGGGCCGCGCCTCGATCATCGCGCGAAGCCGGTTCTTGCCGGTGGCCGGGAAGAAGCGGACGAGATCGTCGATGGACTTGAGCGCGCGGCTGCGGATGGTGCGGCCGTACTCGTTGTGGTCGTCCGCCAGATCCCGGTCGATGGCGGCGAACCATTGCGGCGTGTTGCGGAAGATGAGCGGCGCCTTGGAGCGCCAGCTATGCGGATAGGAGTGCCGGAGCGAGCCCTTGGCGAGGAGGGCGCCGACCTCGTCCAGCTTCCTGATGACGCGGCCGTTGGCGTCCTTCTCCTTGCCCTGCTCGTCGAAGATGACGGCGCCGCCGAAGAACGGGAGATCGGCGCGGAAGGAGCCGTCTTCGAGCACGTTGTGGGTCATCGGCAGCCCGTGCTTGAGGCCGACCATGTAGTCGTCCGCGCCGTGCGAGGGCGCGGTATGGACGAAGCCCGTGCCGGTGTCGTCGGTGACGTGGTCGCCGGGGAGCATCGGCACGTCGAAGTCCCACTCGCCCGAGGCGCCTTCGACGCCGCGGAACGGGTGGGCGCATCGGAGGGCGCGAAGTTCTTGCGGAAGAACATCACGGAGGCGACCATACCCACCAATACGGGCAGCGGAGAAAACGTCCGCCGCCAGCTTATCCGCAACTACGAGAAGTTCCCCGGCGCGCGCTCGGGCGTCGTCTCCGACCTCTTCAACTCGGTAGAGGCCGTAGGCGATGGAAGGACTAAAGCAGACAGCGCGGTTCTGTGGGATCGTCCACGGCGTCGTCGTCCAGATGAGAACGGACGCCTCACGCATTTCACGCCAACGCTCGTTGCCCTCTGCTGTCCTTTCCCACGACGCCTCGTTCGGAAGCCCGCCTTCGATCCCATGCATCGAACCGGGATTCCGGATCACCGGAAACCGCACCCAGACCTGCGGGCTCTTGTGCTCGTGGTATTCGACCTCGGCCTCGGCCAGCGCGGTCTTCTCGACGACGGACCACATCACCGGCTTCGAGCCCTGGTAGAGCGCGCCGTTCATCACGAACTTGAGGAACTCGTCGGCGATCACGGCCTCGGCCTCGTAGGCCATGGTGAGATAGGGGTTCTCCCAGTCGCCGATCACGCCGAGGCGCTTGAACTCCTCGCGCTGCACGCCGACCCAGTGCTCGGCGAACTTGCGGCACTCGGCGCGAAGCTCGTTGATCGGCACGGAATCCTTGTCGAGCCCCTTGGCGCGATACTGCTCCTCGATCTTCCACTCGATCGGCAGGCCGTGGCAGTCCCAGCCCGGGACATAGCGGCTGTCATGCCCCATCATCTGGCGCGAGCGGACGATCATGTCCTTGATCGTCTTGTTCAGCGCGTGGCCGATATGGAGGTTGCCGTTGGCGTAGGGCGGGCCGTCATGCAGCGTGAACTGGGGCCGGCCGGTCTTGGCGCGGAGCTTTCCGTAGATGTCCAGCCGCTCCCAGCGGGCGAGGCGTTCGGGCTCCTTCTGGGGGAGCCCGGCGCGCATGGGGAACTCCGTCTCGGGGAGAAAGAGCGTGTCCTTGTAGTCGGGCGCGGTGGGCGCGGGCGCATCGGCGGTCATGGGCGTTCGTCCGTGTCGAAGGGAGGGGAGGCGCGATGGCGCGCGGCAGGCGCGCGCAGTCCCGGCGCTTCGTCAGCGAAGCGCCGGGCCGGTAATTCGCAGCGTGGCCCGACCCGTCCTCATTTCCGCCGCTTTAGCAGGGGAACAATGCGTGGTCCATCACACCGCGCCGCGCGCCGAACTTGCGACGGAAGCGCCGCGTTCCGACGTAGAGGTCGAACGGAAACCCGGAGGACGGCCATGCTGAAGACCCCCATGCTGAAGACCATCGTCGCCGGCGCCGTGGCCCTCGGCATCGCCGTCTCGGCCGCGCCGCAGCAGGCCGCGGCGGGCGACGACGTGCTGAAAGGCGTGATCGCGGGGGCGATCATCGGCGGCACGATCGGCGCGATCGCCGAGGCGCATGACCGCGATCGCCGCTATTACGCGCCGCCGCCGCGCTACTATTCCCGCCGGCCGGTGGTGGTGGAACGCTACTACGCGCCGCCGCCCCGCTATGTGGAGCGCCGCGTGATCGTGCGGGACTATTACGGCCCGCGCCGGTACTATGGCCGCCGGGGCGGTTATGTCCGCTACTACGACTGAGCGGATTCAAGGTTGAATCGAGGGTCAGCCCCCTGATTCAAAAGACAGATCGAGAAAGCTGAAGGTGATGGGCGCGCCGCGGCGCGCCCGTTCAGATTCCGGCCTCAAGCCGGTCGATCAGCGCGTCCATCATCGCGTCGCAGGCGGCGAGTTGCGCCGCCGAGACGAACTCGTCCGGCTTGTGGCCCTGCGCCATCGAGCCCGGGCCGCAGACCACGGTCGGCGTGCCGAGCCGGGCGTTGAAGAGGCCGCCCTCGGTGCCGTAGGCGACCTTGATGGTGCGGTTCCGCCCGGTCAGCCCCTTCACGAAGGTGACGACCTCGGCGTCCGGCGGCGTGCCGAGGCCGGGATAACCCATGAAGGGCTCGAAGCGGATCGCGGCGTCCGCGTCCCCCGTCGCCTTCGCGATCTCCTCCGCCCGCGCGGCGAGGCGGGCGATGATCTCGTCGGCGTCGTCCTCGGCGAGGTTCCGCACCTCCCACTCCAGCTCGGCCCGGTTCGGCACGATGTTGAGGGCGACGCCGCCCGAAAGCTTGCCGACATGGAGCGTGGTGTAGGGGACGTCGTAATCCCCGTCGCGGCGCCCCTCCCGCTCGATCCGCGCCTGCTCGTCCCGCACCGCGCCGATGAAGTCGGCGGCGAGGTGGAGCGCGTTCAGCGCGAGCGGGGCGAGGGCGGAATGGCCCTCCCGCCCGGTGCAGATCGCCCGGAGGCCGCGCTTGCCCTTGTGTCCGGTCGCCACCTCCATCGCCGTCGGCTCCCCGACGATGCAGAGGAGCGGGCGCGTCGGCGCGCCTTCCAGCATGTCGATCAGCGAATGGACGCCGAGGCAGCCGACCTCCTCGTCATAGGAAAGCGCGAGGTGGAGCGGCGTCGCCAGTTCGCGCCGCGAGGCGCGCTCGGCGGCGGCCATCGCGGCGGCGACGAAGCCCTTCATGTCCGCCGTCCCGCGGCCGAAGAACTTCCCCTCGCGCGCCACCAGCCGGAACGGGTCCGCGCTCCAGTCCTGCCCGTCCACCGGCACCACGTCGGTATGGCCGGAGAGCATCACGCCCGGCCGGTCCTTCGGGCCGATCGTGGCGAAGAGGTTGGCCTTGCCGCCGGTCGCGTCGGGGATGGTGCGGGTCTCCGCCCCCATCGCCTCCAGCGCCTCCCGCGCCCAGTCGATCAGGGCGACGTTCGGGTCCCGGCTGACGGTGGGGAAGGCGATCAGGCGGTCGAGGAACTCGACGGTGCGCGACGTGGTTTTGTCCATGGGTCCGGGATAGCAAGGGCCGCAGCAGGCGGAAAGGGCGCGCGTGACCTTCGACCAGGCGGCGATTCTCGGCATCCTCGCGGCGACGATGGGCCTCTTTCTCTGGGGCAGGCTGCGGCATGACATCGTGGCGCTGATCGCGCTTCTCTCGGCGGTGGCGCTCGGCCTCGTGCCGGGGGCGGAGGCCTTCGCCGGCTTCGGGCACCCGGCGGTCATCACCGTGGCGGCGGTCCTCATCCTCTCCCGCGCGCTGCAGATCTCGGGCGCGGTGGACTGGCTGGCGCGGGCGGCGCTGCCGAAGGAGGGCGGGCGGATGGCGGGGCTCGCCGCCCTTGTCGGCCTCGGCGCGGCGCTGTCGGCCTTCATGAACAATGTGGGCGCGATGGCGCTCCTGATGCCGGCGGCCGGGCAGGTCGCGAAGCGCGCCGGGATGTCTCCGGGCCGGGCGCTGATGCCGCTCGCCTTCGGCACGATCCTCGGCGGCATGGTCACGCTGATCGGCACGCCGCCGAACCTGATCGTTTCGGGCTTTCGCGCCCAGGCCGGCGGCGGCGCCTTCGGCATGTTCGACTTCGCGCTGGTCGGCCTTCCGGTGGCGGCGGCGGGCGCCTCCTTCGTCGTGCTGATCGGCTGGCGGCTGGTTCCGGAGCGAAAGCCCGGCGGGGCGGAGGATTTCGAGCCGGGCGCCTACATGACCGAGCTTCGCGTCCGCGAGGGGAGCAAGGCGGCGGGCCTCACCATCCGCGCCGCCGAGGCGGAGATGGAAGGGCCGGGCGCGCAGATCGTCGCGCTGGTGCGGGACGGCGTGCGGGTCGAGGCGCCGCATGGCGGGCGGCGGATCCGAGAGGAGGACATTCTCGTCGTCGAGGCGGACGCGGATTCGCTGAAGGACGCGATTTCCGGCCTCGGGCTCGAACTCGCCGAAGGCGCGGCGCCGGCGGCGGCGGACGGCGCGGAGATCCGCGAACTGGTGGTGCGGCCAAGCTCCTCGCTGGTCGGCCGCTCGGCGCTGAGCTTGCGGCTCCGCACCCGCTACGGGCTCAACATGCTGGCCGTGGCGCGGGAGGGGCAGCGCACGCGGGCGCGGCTCCGCACGCTCACGTTCAAGCCGGGCGACCTCCTTCTGATGCAGGGCCAGCCGGAGGCCATCGCCGATTTCGCCAACGAGACCGGCGCCGCGCCGCTCGCGCCGCGGGACCTTTCGCACCCGGACCGGAAGCGCGCGCTGATCGCCGCTGGGATCATGGCCGGCGCGATCCTTCTCGTGGTGACCGGGGCGCTGCCGGCGGCGGCGGCCTTCATGCTTGGCGTCGTCGTCGCGGCGATCACCGGCGTCGCGCCGGTGCGGACGCTCTACGACGCGGTGGACTGGCCGGTGATCGTGCTTCTCGCCGCGCTCATCCCCATCGCCGGGGCGATGGAGGCGACGGGCGCGGCGAAGCTGATCGCGGAGACGCTGATCGGCGGGCTGGCCGGCGGCGGCGCGCTGCCGGCGCTGGCGGTGGTGCTGGTCGCGACCATGTTCCTCTCCGACGTCATCAACAACGCGGCCACCGCGGCGGTGATGTGCCCGATCGCGCTCGGCGTCGCCGCGGCGGCCGGGACGCCGCCCGACGCCTTCCTGATGGCGGTCGCCATCGGCGCCTCCTGCGCCTTCCTCACGCCGATCGGGCACCAGAACAACACGCTGATCCTCGGCCCCGGCGGCTTCCGCTTCGGCGATTACTGGCGGCTCGGCCTGCCGCTGGAGGCGCTGGTCGTCGCGGTTTCGCTGCCGCTCCTCGCGATCTTCTGGGGGCTCTGACCCGGCTTCGGAATTTCCGAAGCCGCGATGCGCCGATTTCGTCTTGCCCTTGGCAAGGCGCGCCGGGACATTTGTGCGGCGCAACGAAGGGGGCCCGGAGCGCGCCCTTCCCGATGGCAGGAGGAGCTCCGCGCATGACCTCGCGCCCCACGAACCACGACATCCTGTTCGAACCGATGCGGATCGGCCGCTTCACCGCGAAGAACCGTTTCTACCAGGCGCCGCATTGCAACGGCGCCGGCTACAGGGACCCGTCGGCGGCGGCGGCGATGCGGAAGGTGAAGGCGGAGGGCGGCTGGGCCGCCGTCTTCACCGAGCAGGTGGAGATCCACCCCACCTCCGAGATCGCGCCCTATATCGAGTTGCGCCTCTGGGACGGGCAGGACATGCCGGCCCTCGCGAAGATGGCGGAGGCGATGAAGGCGGGCGGCGCGCTGGCCGGCACGCAGCTCACCTATCCCGGCATCAACGGGCCGAACCTTTATACCCGCGAGGTGCCGCTGGCGGTGACGGGAATGCCGATCCGGGCCTTCTACAACGACCCGGTCAGCGCCCGGTCTCTGGACAAGGCCGAGATCCGCGAGATGCGCCGCTGGCACGTGATCGCGGCGAAGCGGGCGGCGGAGGCGGGGTTCGAGCTTCTCTGCCTTTACGGCGCGCATGGCTTCGGGGTGATCCAGCACTTTCTCTCCCGCGTCACCAACCAGCGGGACGACGAATATGGCGGCAGCCTCGAGAACCGCGGCCGGTTCCTGCGGGAGATGGTGGGGGACATCCGCGACGCGCTCGGCGACGAGGTGGCGCTGACGCTCAGGCTCTCGCTCGACGAGGCGGGGGCGGACGGGTTCTCCAACGCCGAACTTCGGGATTTCGTCGAGAGCCATGCGGAACTCCCGGACCTCTGGGACTTCGCGCACGGAACCTGGGAGCAATGCTCCGGCCCCTCCCGCTTCCGCGAGGAGGGGGCGCAGGAGGATCTCGTCCGCGGGCTGAAGGCGCTGACGCCGAAGCCGGTGGTGGGCGTCGGCCGTTTCACCTCGCCGGACGCGATGGCGCGGCAGGTGAAGGCCGGCATCCTCGACTTCATCGGCTGCGCCCGGCCCTCGATCGCCGACCCGTTCCTGCCGCGGAAGGTGGAGGAAGGGCGCGCCGAGGACATCCGCGAATGCATCGGCTGCAACATCTGCATCGCCGGCGACATGACCATGTCGCTCAGCCGCTGCACGCAGAACCCGACCTTCATGGAGGAATGGCGGAAGGGCTGGCACCCGGAGATCATCGCCGAGAAGGGGCCTTCGGAGCGGGTGCTGGTGGTGGGGGCCGGGCCGGCCGGGCTCGAAGCCGCGCTGGCGCTCGGGCGGCGCGGCTACGACGTGGCGCTGGCCGAGGCGGGAACGGTTCTCGGCGGCCGGGTGGCGAAGGAGCGGACGCTGCCGGGGCTTTCGGCCTGGGGTCGGGTGGCGGACTACCGGACCTTCCAGCTCTCGAAGCTGCCGAACGTGGAGACCTATCTCGACAGCGCCCTGGATGCGGCGCAGGTGCTCGAATTCGGCTTCGAGCATGTCTGCGTCGCCACCGGCTCCCGCTGGGGCCGGGACGGGGTTTCGCGGTTCCACCACCGGCCCATCGGGATCGACCCGGCGATGCGCCTGCTGACGCCGGACGACCTGATGGAGGGCGCCGCGCCGCCCGCCGGCGAGGTGGTGATCTACGACGACGACAACTTCTACATGGGCGGCGTGCTGGCGGAGCTTTGCGCCCGCGCCGGCGCGAAGTTGACGCTCGTCACCCCGGCGCCGATGGTCTCCCACTGGACGATCAACACGCTGGAGCAGGGCTGGATCGCGGCGCGGCTGATGGAGCTCGGCGTCGAGGTTCTGACGCTGAAGGCGGTCTCCGCCGTGCGGGCGGACCATGTGGAGACGGTCTGCGCCATCTCCGGCAAGGCCGGGCGGCTTTCGGCCGAGGCGGTGGTGATGGTCGGCGCGCGCTGGCCGGAGGACGGGCTCTGGCGCGGCCTGAAGGCGCGGGCGGCGGACTGGGCGGATGCCGGTCTCCGCTCGGTGAAGGCGATCGGCGACGCCGAGGCGCCGGCGCCGATCGCCTGGGCCACCTATGCGGGCCACCGCTATGCGCGGGAACTGGACGCGCCCGACAGGGGCGATAGGCTCGCATTCCGCCGCGAGGTTGCGGCGCTCGCCGAGGACTGACGATGCAGACCGTTCATACCGACGACCACCGGCTCCACTTCCCGCAGGGCGAGCTCTATGGCGGCGAGCTCGTGACCCCGTTCGAGCGGCCGAGCCGGGTCGAGCACGTGCTCTCGCGGCTCCGCGAGCGGGGCTTTCCGGCGCCCGTCGCGCCCGATCCGCTCGACATCGGCCCGGTGGAGCGGATCCACCGGCCCGACTATCTCGAATTCCTCGAAACCGCCTGGAGCGAATGGACCGCGGCCGGGTTCCGCGGCGAGATGATCGCCGCCTCTTTCCCGGCGCGGCGGATGCAGAACGCCCGGCGCCCCGTGAACATCGACGGCAAGCTCGGCTACTACGCCCTCGCCTCGGAGACGGCGATCACCGGCGGCACCTGGGCGGCGGCGAAGGCCTCCTGCGCGGTGGCGCAGACGGCGCAGCGGATGGTGGCGGCGGGGGCGCGCGCGGCCTTCGCGCTCTGCCGCCCGCCCGGCCACCATGCGACGGGCGACATGTATGGCGGCTACTGCTTCCTCAACAACGCGGCCATCGCGGCGGAGATGTTCCGGCTCGGCGGCGCCGGGCGGGTGGCGATCCTCGACGTGGATTTCCACCACGGCAACGGCACGCAGGACATCTTCTACAACCGCGGCGACGTCTTCTTCGCCTCGCTGCACGGCGCGCCGGAGAACGCCTTCCCCTATTTCCTCGGCTATGCCGACGAGACCGGCGCCGGCGAGGGCGAGGGCGCGACGGCGAACTACCCGATGCCGCCGGGCACGGGGTTCGCCCGCTGGGGCGAGGCGCTCGACCACGCCATCGGCCGGATCAGGGAATGGGGGGCCGAGGCGCTCGTCGTCTCGCTCGGCGTCGACGCCTACGAGAAGGACCCGATCAGCTTCTTCAAGCTGACGAGCGGGGATTTCCTCGAATGCGGCAAGCGGATCGGCGGCATGGGGCTGCCGACGTTCTTCTGCATGGAGGGCGGCTACGCCATCGCCGAGATCGGCGTGAACGCGGTCAACGTGCTCGAAGGCTTCGAACATGCGTGAGCCGCTCGTCGTCGCCGCGACGCAGTTCGCCTGCGGCGCGGACAAGGCGGCGAACGCCGACCGGGCGGAGGCGCTGGTGCGGGAGGCCGCGGCGAAGGGCGCGCGGCTCATCCTCCTGCAGGAGCTGTTCGAGGGCCGCTATTTCTGCATCGACGAGGACCCGGCGCATTTCGCCGGGGCCCGGCCCTTCGAGGGAAATCCGCTCGTCGCCCGCTTCGCCGCCCTCGCGAAGGAGCTTTCGGTGGTGCTGCCGATCTCCTTCTTCGAGAAGGCCGGGCAGGCGCATTTCAACGCGATGGCGATGGCGGACGCCGACGGCCGCGTGCTCGGCCTCTACCGCAAGAGCCACATCCCCGACGGGCCGGGCTATGAGGAGAAGTACTATTTCTCGCCCGGCGACACCGGCTTCCGGGTCTGGGACACGGCGGTCGGCCGCATCGGCGTCGGCATCTGCTGGGACCAGTGGTTCCCCGAATGCGCGCGGGCGATGGCGCTCGACGGCGCGGAGGCGCTGCTCTACCCGACCGCGATCGGCTCGGAGCCGCCGGCGCCCGGCTATGACAGCCAGCCGCACTGGGAGACGGTGATGCGCGGCCATGCCGGGGCGAACCTCATGCCGGTGATCGCCTCGAACCGGGTAGGGACGGAGCCGCAGGGCGGGCGGGAGGTGACCTTCTACGGCTCCTCCTTCATCGCCGACGGGACCGGCGCGCTGCTCGCCAGGGCCGGGCGGGAAGAGGAAGGGGTGATCCTCGCCACGCTCGACCTCGACGCGGCGGCGAAGGCGCGCGCCGCCTGGGGCCTTTTCCGCGACCGCCGGCCGGAGCTTTACGGCCGGCTCGGCGCGTTCTGACCCGGCGGGGCGGCGATGCGGGACGGCGTCGCGCTCCTTCACGGCGTCCTTCGCACGCGCTGGAGCATGGCGCGCCTCGCGCGGCGGCTGGAGGCGGAGGGGCGGCTCGTCGCCAACATCGACTATCCGTCGCGCCGGCACCCGCTGGAGCGGCTGGCGGAGATCGTCCACCCCGAGATTTCCGCCCTCGCGGCGCGGGTGGAGGGGCGGCTCCATTTCGTCGGGCATTCGATGGGCGGGCTCCTGATCCGCGCCTATCTGGCGCGGTTCCGGCCGGCCAATCTCGGCCGGGTCGTGATGATCGGCACGCCGAACCGGGGCTCGGAACTCGCGGACCTCCTCGCCGATCTCCGGCTTTACCGCGCGCTCTTCGGCCCGGCGGGGCGGCAGCTCGTCACCGACCAGAGCGGCTTCGCCGACCTCTTCGGGCCGGTCGATTACGAGGTCGGGATCATCGCCGGCCGGCTTTCGGCCAACCCGCTCGGCGAATTCATCTTCGGCGGGCCGAATGACGGCAAGGTCTCGGTGGCGCGGGCGCGGCTCGACGGGGCGCGCGCCTTCGCGGCGCTGCCGGTGAGCCATACCTTCGCGATGGAGAGCCGCACTGTCTGGCGGCACGTCTCGACGTTTCTCGACACCGGGGCCTTTCCGGCGCGCGAGGCGCCGGCGCGGCTCAGAAGAACATGACGAGCCCGAGCGCGAGGAAGGCGGCGATCACGGCCTGCGCCGTCAGCGCGGTGAACATCGCCGTGGCTGCGAGCGCGAAGCCCCGGCGAAAGGCGCGAACTTCATCCATGACACAGATCCCCCACACACCGGACGAGGGATAGGCGAGGAAAGTTAAGGCCGGGTTCGCCGGGGCCGCGCCTCAGAGCCCGAGCCGGGCGCGCAAGGCTTCGAGCGCCGCCGCGTCCTCCGACGGAACCGGCGCGGCGAGGGAGCGGCAGAGCCGCGCCTCGGAGGCGAGGATCAGCCCATCCTCCAGCACCTTCAGGTGATTGGCGCGGAGCGTCTCGCCGCTCGACGTGATGTCGACGATGGCCTCGGCGGTGCGATGGAGCGCGGTCGCCTCGGTCGCGCCCTGGCTGTCCACCAGCGCGAAATCGGCGACGCCGCGCTCGGCGAGGAAGGCGCGGGCGAGGTTGTGGTATTTCGTGGCGATGCGGAGCCGGCGGCCATGCGCGCGGCGGAAGGCGGCCGCGGCGGCGTCGAGATCGTGCAGCGTCTCCACGTCCACCCAGACGGCGGGCACGGCGACGATGAGGTCGGCATGGCCGAAGCCGAGCCTGAGGCCGAGGTCGATCTTCGCCTCCCAGCCCGGGATCGTCTCGCGCACCAGGTCCTCGCCGGTGACGCCGAAATGGATGTGGCCGGCGGCTA
>CALFYQ010000052.1 GCA_937952085.1 uncultured Paracoccaceae bacterium
CAGGTCGAGGCGCACGACCTTCGAGAGCGCCTCTATGTCCTCGGGGACGAGCGGTTTCGGGGGCGAAGTGGTCATCGGTTCTCCATCTGGCGACAATGCGGTGCGAAAATCGCACCAGGGCGATCCGCCCCGTGCGCGATTGCGCCGCACCCACATCTACTGCGTCGCAACGCGACTCGCTTGATCGAGAAGAGGATCGGTGCATTCCTTTCACAAGAGGATTTTCACCAAATCGCCCGGGGGGGAGCGTTTGGACGACGCCGTCAAGCTGGTTTTCGACGTGATGGCCTTCGCGTCGATCATGGTGCTGGTGGTCAGCGGCCTCGCCGTGATTGCGAGCCTTATGGGCATCTTCAACCTCGCCCATGGCGAGTTCGTCCTCCTCGGCGCGTACACGGTCTATCTCTTTCGCGAATGGGGCCTGCCGATCTGGCTCGGCATGATGGTCGCGCCCTTCGTCGTCGGGCTCTTCGGCGCGGTGATCGAGCGGGGGGTGATCCGAAGGCTCTACAGCCAGCCGATCATCGCCATGCTGGCGACCTACGCCATCGGCCTCATCGTGCGGGAGATCGTGCGCGGGCTGATCGGCGGGCAGTATTACGCCGTGGCGGAGCCGATCGACGGCTCCTGGTCGGTCGGCGGGCTCAACTTCTCGATCTGGCGGACGGTGATCATCGTCTCGACGGCGCTGGTGATGCTCGGAGCCTGGCTGTTCCTGACGCGCACCTCGATCGGCCTGCAGATCCGCGGCGCACTGGAGAATCCGGCGCTGGCGCGGGCCTCCGGCGTCTCGACGACGAAGCTCTATGCGCTGACCTTCGCGCTCGGCGCGTCCCTCGCCGGGCTCGCCGGGGCGCTGATGGTGCCGCTCTTCTCGCTATCGGCCGATCTCGGCGTGCGCTTCCTCGTGCAGGCCTTCCTTTCGGTGATGCTGGGCGGCGTCGGCTCCTTCGAGGGGCCGCTGCTCGGCGCGGCGATGATCGGCTCGATGGTGCCGGGCTTCCAGTGGCTCAGAGAGATCCCCGGCGTGTCGGCCGCGGTGAGCCCGGTCGTGGCGGAGGTGCTCGTCTTCGTCGCGGCGCTCGTGATCGTGAAGTTCCGGCCGAACGGCCTCATCAACTCAGGGAGACGGTGACATGATCAAGTCGACGACCCGTCGCGGATTCCTCCGCGGCTCGGGCGCCCTCGCAGCCGCGGGCTGGACGGCGGTCGCAGGCGGATGGGTGCTGCGCCCCGGCTGGGGCAACGCGGCCGAAGGCGCGATCAAGGTCGGCGTCGCCACGGACATCACCGGCGCCATCGCGCCTTCCGGCAATTCCGACTGGCAGACCGCCCAGCTCGCCGCGAAGCAGATCAACGACGCCGGCGGCATCCTCGGCCGGCCGATCGAGCTGTTCCTCGAGGACACCGCCTCCGACCCGGGCGTCGCGGTCGGCAATGTGCGCCGGCTGATCCAGCAGAGCCAGGTGGACGTCGTCTTCGGCGGCATCACCTCGGCGATGCGTGAGGCGATCAAGAACCCGATCACCCAGCGCGGCAAGACGCTCTACATCTACCCGCAGCTCTATGAGGGCCAGGAGTGCACGCCGCATCTCTTCTGCACCGGCCCGACGCCGGCGCAGCAATGCGCGCGCCTCTTACCCTATCTTATCAAGGAAAAGGGCTTCAAGCGCTTCGCCATGCCCTCGGCCAACTACATCTGGCCGCAGCTTCTCAACAAATGGGCCCGAAAGGTCATCGAGGAGAACGGCGCCGAAGTGGTGATGGAGGAATATTTCCCGCTCGACCAGCTCGAATATTCCGCCACGATCTCCAAGATCATGTCGGAAGGCGTCGATCACATCTTCAACACCGTGATCCCGCCGGGATTGCAGGCGTTCCAGAAGCAGCTCTACGAGGCCGGCTACTATGAGAAGGGCGGCCAGACCTGCGTCTATTTCGACGAGAACTCGGTCAACTATGTCGCCGCGCGAGAACTCGAGGGCTGCTATTCCTGCCTCGACATGTTCCACACGATCTCCGACCCGTTCACGCAGAAGCTGATCGGCGAATACAACGCCATGTGGCCGGATTCGCCCTACAAGTTCACCGCCGGCACGGCGGCGACGGGGATGTATCGCGGCATCAAGCTCTACGAACAGGCGGTGATCGCGACGAATGGCGACCTCGCGCGCGACGCGGTGTCGGAGGCGATGAACTCCGCCGCCATCGCCGAGGGCCCGGGCGGCCCGGCCAAGGTGATCGCCGGGACCGGCCATGTCGAGATGAACATGTACATCGCCCAGTCCAAGGGCGGCGTCTGGGAGATCATCTCGGAAGAGACGGCCGTCGCGCCGCAGGAATGCGCCTGACCTGAACCGCGGCGGCCGCTCCGGCGGCCGCCGCCCACCCGCCCGAGCCGGACCAAGACATGAAGAAAGCCGAAGCTGCGAAACGCACGCGAAAGGTGCTGCCCATCGTCGAGGCGGCGCTGCTCGTCGGCCTGCTCGCGGTCCCGCACATCACGTCGGATTTCCAGACCATCATCGCCTCGCGGATGCTGATCCTGGCGATTCTCGCGATCAGCTTCGATCTCTGCTGGGGCTGGTCGGGGATCATGACCTTCGGCCAGGCGCTCTATTTCGGCGTGGCGGGCTATGTCGCGGCGCTCCTCGCCAACAAGGCGGGGATCGTCGAGCTTCTGCTGATCCTGCCGGTCTCGATGGCGACGGGGCTCATCGTCGCGTTGCTGATCGGCTGGTTCCTCCTCCTCGGGAAACGCACGCCGACGGTGATCTTCGTCGCGCTCGGCACGCTCACCGCTTCCTACGCGGCGGAGCGGCTCGTCGCCGGCTGGCAATGGGTCGGCGCGGCGAACGGCATGTCGATCTGGGAATTCGCCACCATCGGCGGGGCTGAGATCGAGCCCGGGATGCTCTTCTACTACTTCATCCTCGCCTTCCTCGTGGCGGCCTATCTCCTCAGCCGGCGGATCGTGCGCTCGCAGTTCGGCCTGGTGCTGGCGGGAATGCGGCAGAACGAGGAGCGGCTGGCCTATTTCGGCTACCGGGTGCAGGTCTTCAAGGCGCTGATCTTCGCCTTCGCGGGAATGCTGGCCGGGCTCGCCGGCGGGCTCTACGCCTTCCACGAAGGCTTCATCGGGCCCGCGAGCATGGGCATGGGCCTTTCGACCTATGCGGTGCTCTACGGCCTATTCGGCGGGATCGGCACGCTGGCCGGGCCGATCATCGGCGTCGGCGCGATCGAGACGCTGGCCTTCGTCCTTTCGGACATCAACGCGCTGAAGCCCTACTGGCCGGTGATCCTCGGCCTCATCATGCTGGTCGTCGTGGTCTACCGGCCGACCGGCCTGCTCGGCCTCGTCCTGTCGGACCGGGAGCGCGTCGGCTCCTACGGGCTTGGCGGCGACGGCGCTGCGGCGACGGAAAAGGCCAAGGCGGCGGCAGCCGAGCCTGCGGAGGCGAAACGTGGCGCTGCTTGAGGTTCGAAGCGTCGCCAAGGTCTTCCGGGGGCTTCGCGCCCTCGGCGGCGTCGACGTGAACGTGGAGGCGAACAGCTTTCACGGGCTGATCGGCCCGAACGGCTCCGGCAAGTCCACCCTTCTGAAAGCCATCGCCGGGGCGCATTTCGCCGACGAGGGGACGATCACCTTCGACGGGACGGACATCACCCGCGCCGCGCCGGCGCTCCGCTCCCGCCTCGGGCTCAGCCTGAAGTTCCAGATCACCGCGGTGCTGACCGAGCTTTCGGTCTATGACAACGTGCTCCTCGCGCTTCAGGCGCACCGGAAGATCACCGACCTTCTCCTCAACCGTACCCGCCGCAGCTTTCATGACGAAGTGATGGAGGCGCTCGAGAAGTTCCGCCTGGCGGACCGGGCGGACGACCTCGCGGGGGAGCTTTCGCACGGCCAGCAGCAATGGCTCGAGATCGCCATGGCGCTGACCAACAGGCCGAAGCTCCTGCTGCTGGACGAACCGACCGGCGGCATGAGCCCGGAGGAGCGGCGCGCGACCGGCGAATTGCTTATGCCGATCAAGGCGCATTGCGCCCTCGTCATCGTCGAGCACGACCTCGACTTCATCAAGGACATCTGCGACCGGCTCACCGTGCTCGACAACGGCAAGGTGCTGGACGACGGCACGGTGGCCGAGATCGAAGGCTCGCGGAAGGTGCAGGAGGTCTACACCACCCGTGTCTGACGCCATTCTCACGGTCGCCTCCCTCTCCTCCGGCTATGGCCGGAGCCGGGTGCTGTTCGACATGTCCTTCGCCGTGCCGGCGCAGGGCGGGCTCGCCGTGCTGGGCCGGAACGGCGCCGGCAAGACGACGCTGCTGAAAACCCTCGCCGGCGAGCTGGACGCCTGGAACGGCGAAGTCGTCTTCAACGGGCTCGACTGCCTGAGGGAAGGGACCGAGCGCCGCGTGCGCCGCGGCCTCGGCTACGTGCCGCAGGAGCAGGCCGTCTTCGGCTCGCTGACGGTGCGGGAGAACCTGATGCTCGGCGCCATCGCCGCCGGCTCGAAGAACTTCGACATGGCGGTGGATTTCTTCCCCAAGCTCGGCGCCCGGCTCGGCCAGCAGGCCGGCACACTTTCTGGCGGCGAGCGGAAGATGCTCGCCATCGGCCGCGCCATCCTCGGGAAGCCGCAACTCCTGATGTTGGACGAGCCGACCGAGGGCGTCTGGATCGGCGTGATCGAGGAGATCGCCGAGCGCCTCGCCCGGCTGGCGAAGGAGATTGCGCTCGTCATCGTCGAGCAGCACGTGGAGCTTGCGCTTCGCGTCTCGGAGCGCGCCATCGTCATGGAGCGCGGGCAGGTCGCGCTCGAAGGCCCGTCCGCCGATATCGCCAAGGACCCGCGGCTCGCGCGCTACCTCGCGCCCTGAGACCACGGGCGGGAGGAAGAGATGCCACGCGAGGAAGCCGCAATCCGCATCGCCGTCGTGCAGATGGAGCCGAAGGTCGGCGAGAAGGACTGGAACGTGCCGCACTGTCTCTCGCTGATCGAGCGGGCGGCGGCGAATGGGGCGAAGCTGATCGTGCTGCCGGAGCTCTGCAATTCCGGCTATGTCTTCGAGACGCGGGAGGAGGCCTTCTCGCTGGCGGAGGAGATCCCCGCCGGTCCGACCTGCGTCGCCTGGGCGAAGGCGGCGGCAAGGCACGGCGCCTGGATCGTCGCCGGCATCTCAGAGCGGGAGGGGGAGCGGCTCTACAATTCCGCCGTCCTGATCGGGCCCGAGGGCTTCGTCGGCCGGTTCCGCAAGGCGCATCTCTGGAACGCCGAGAACCTCTTCTTCGAGCCGGGCAACCTCGGCTTTCCGGTCTACGCCACACCGATCGGCCGGATCGGCATATGCATCTGCTATGACGGCTGGTTCCCCGAAAGCTATCGGCTGATGGCGCTCCAGGGCGCGGACATCGTCTGCGTGCCGACCAACTGGGTGCCGATCCCCGGCCAGGACCCGAAGCGGGAGGCGATGGCGAACATCCTCGTCATGGCGGCGGCCCATTCCAACTCCATCTTCATCGCCGCGGCCGACCGGGTCGGCACCGAACGCGGCCAGCCCTTCAACGGCCAGAGCCTGATCGCGAGCTATACCGGCTGGCCGATCGGCGGGCCGGCCAGCGCGACGGAGGAGGAGATCGTCTACGCCGACGCGAACCTCGCGGACGCGCGGCGGAAGCGGAACTGGAACGAATACAACCAGGTGCTGCGGGACCGGCGCTCCGACATTTACGACGAGATGCTGGGCTCGGGCGCGCAGCGCGGCTGGTACTGAGCCGGCCTTCGGCGGCCCGCCCCGCCACCCTTTAAACGAGAGATGCGCGCCTCGCCCTGCGTGGCGTGGCGCACGCCCGTCGACCTTCGGACGAGCGCGGAAATCGATGCGCAGGGATTGCCATGGACCGCCCGCCTGCGTCAGAAATGCAATGAAAGTCCTCTATAGGACTCGAGGGAGGAGCTTGCCCGGTGGTGACGTCGCCGGTCCATTCCGCGGCGCAGGAGCCGGCCAAGCATCGGCGGATTTCCGATACCATCCTCTCCGAGATCGAGAGCGGCCGCTGGCGGCCGGGGGACCGGCTTCCGGCGGAGGACCGGCTCGCCGAGCGGATGGGCGCGAGCCTAGGGACGATGCGGCGGGCGCTCCGCTCGCTGGTCGAGACCGGCGTGCTCGCGCGGCGTCAGGGCCAGGGCACGTTCGTCTCCGGCGCCCGCGCGCGGGAGGACCAGCTCCGCCATTTCCGCTTCATGGGCGACGGCGGCGCGACGCCGCTGCCGGTGGATTTCCGCATCCTTGGCGTCGACCGGAGCGACGAGGCGGGGCCCTGGAGCCAGTTCTTGGGAGCCTCCGAAGGCGGCTATGTCCATATTCGCCGCCTCGTCTCGGTGAACGGGGAGTTCGACCTCCTCAGCGAGATCTACCTGCCGGCCGACCGGTTCGGCGCCCTTATAGAGACCCCGCCCGCCAGGCTCGACGGCGTCTCCTTCCGCGACCTGATCGCCGAGCGGTTCAACGCGCCGACGCTGAAGACGCGGCAGACGGTCTGCTGCCAGGTGCTGCCGCCGCGGGCCTGCCGGGCGCTCGGCCTCGCCGCAGGCGCCTACGGCCTCGTCTGGACCATCGACGGCATGAGCTACCGCGACGCGCCGGTCACCTGGCAGCGCGTCTTCGTCCCGCCCGGCGACCGGGCGATCGAGATCGTCCCGGCCGCGCCCGGCCCGGAGACAGAGAGGCGACCATGAGCGAGACGACCCCTCCGGCGCCCGGCGCCGCGCGGCCTTGGGAGGCGATGAATTCCGGCGTGATCCGCCAGCCGATCGACCCGTCGCTGCTCGGCCATGTGGAAATCTCGCCGACCGGGCGCTTCGAGGCGGGCGCCTACGCCTCCTTCACGCTGGTCTAGACGGCCGGCGCCTTCGGCATCGACGATTCCGGCTCGCTCCGCCTCGTCTTCCGCTTCGCCTCGGACCAGGGGAACCTCCAGTTCGACGATCCGAAGGCCGCCAACTATTGCACGGTGGAGGCGTCGAACGGCGCCGTTCTCCAGCTCCGCTGGGACCCGAAGGCGAATGTCCGACCCTGGGACAAGGCGCTCTGGATCAAGGTGGTGAAGGGCTTCCTGCAGCCCGGAGACCGAATCACCATCCGTCTCGGCGTCACCGAGTTCGGCGGGCCGGGCCTCCGGCTCCAGACCTTCTGCGAGGAGACCTTCGAGTTCCGCCTGCTGGTCGACCCGATCGCCACCTTCAACTTCCAGCCGCTGCCGGTCCAGCCGATGATCGCCATCGTTCCCGGCCCGCCGGAGCGGTTCGTCGCCGTCCTGCCGAGCCACCGGCGGCCGGGCGAGACCTTCGCGCTGAAGGTGAAGGGCGAGGACAAGTGGGGCAACCCGAGCGACCGCTGCGCCGGCCGGCTCCGCCTCCATGCGAGCGGACCGGTCGAGGGCCTGCCGGCCGGTCTGACGCTGACCGAAGGCGCCTTCGCCCATGTCGTCGAGGGGCTCGTCGCCGCCGCGCCGGGGCGGATCGACATCTGGCTGACCGACGAGGCGGGCGAAAGGGCGGCCCGCGCCACGCCGCTCATCGTCTCGGAAACGCCGCTGAGCGAGTTCTGGGCGGACCTTCACGGCCAGTCGGAGGAGACGATCGGCACCGGCAGCGCGCGCGGCTATTTCGCCTTCGCCCGCGACAAGGCCTTCGTCGACGCCTGCGGCCACCAGGGCAACGATTTTCAGATCACCGACGAGTTCTGGGCGGAGTTGAACCGGATCACCGCGGAATTCGACGCGCCGGGCAAGTTTGTGGCGATGCCGGGCTACGAATGGTCCGGCAACACGGCGCTCGGGGGGGACCGGAACGTCTTCTTTCCCGAAGAGGGCCGGGTGATCCGCCGCTCCTCCCATGCGCTGATCGAGGACCAGTCCACCGCGGATACGGACTGCTTCACCGCCGGCGCGCTTTTCGAGGCCTTCGCCGCGAACGGGGAATTCGACGTCGTCTGCTACGCCCATTGCGGCGGGCGCTACGCCGATATCGGTTTCGCCCATGACGGGCGGTTCGAGCGGTCGGTGGAGGTGCATTCCTCCTGGGGCACGTTCGAGTGGCTCTTGGAGGACGCGTTCCGCCTTGGCTACCGGGTCGGCGTCGTCTGCAATTCGGACGGGCACAAGGGACGGCCGGGCGCGAGCTATGCCGGCGCCGGCAAGTTCGGCGCGATCGGCGGGCTGACCTGCTTTCACGCCGAACGGCTGGACCGGGCGTCCCTTCTCGACTGCATGAGGAAGCGCCGGCATTTCGGCACGAGCGGCGGCCCGACCGGGCGCATGTCGATCGACCTCCGCGCCTCGTTCGACAGTCCGGGCACCCTCTTCCACGACGACCCGGCGCTTTTCGAAACCGCGGGCGCGCCGGCAAACGAGGCGATGATGGGCGACATCGTGCGCCTCTCGGCCGGCGAGGTTGCGCTTTCCATCGCCGTCGAGGCGGCCGCGCCGATCCTCAGGATCGACCTTTTCAACGGCCTCGAGCATCTCGAAACGATCCGCCCCTATGCCGAGACCGATCTCGGCCGGCGTATCCGCCTTCACTGGGAAGGCGCGGAATATCGCGGCCGGTTCCGTGAGGTGATCTGGGACGGCGCGGCGCATATTGAGGGCAACCGCATCCTCGCCGCCCGGCCCATCAACTTCTTCAACAGGGACAAGGTGCTGGACTTGACCGGCCCGCAGGACCTCGCCTGGAAGGCGCTCACCACCGGCAATTTCGGCGGCGGCGACCTGATGCTGGAGGATGCGGCGGCAGGCCGGCTGCGGATCGACACGCCGCTGGTCAAGGCGGAGGTTCCGGTCGGCGAGATTGGCTTCGACGACATGGTCTTCGACAATTCGGGCGAACTGCCGCGGTTCCTGAAGCTCACCCGCCTGCCGGACGAGAACCCGCATCTCTCGATGAAGATCGAGCGACGCGTCCCGCTCCGGGCCGAGGGCGACAACCCCCTCTACATCCGCGTCGAACTGGAGGACGGGACGCGCGCCTGGACGAGCCCGATCTATCTCTTCCGGGGCTGAACGCGCTCAGACATGGTCGAGCCGCAGCTCCGGGTCCCGCCCCCGAAGCAGGCCGAGGACGCGGGGCGGGGTGAGCGGGAGCTGGCTCACCTTCCGCCCAGTCGCGTCGGCCACCGCGCAGGCGATGGCGGCGCCGACATTGAGGATCGGCACCTCGCCGGCGCCCTTTGCGCCGAGCGGGCCGATCGATGGGGCGCCTTCGTAGAGATCGAGCGCCACAGGCACCGCGTCTCCGGCGAGGGGGATGCGGTAGCTCTCGAAATTCACCTGCCGCATCCGGCCTTCTTCGTCGATGGTGATCTCCTCGTGGAGGGCGTAGCCGAGGCCCTGCACCACGCCGCCCTGCACCTGCCCGCGGATCGCCCGCGGATTCAGCGCGCGGCCGACATCCTGCACCACGTTGTAGGAGAGGACCTCGACATGGCCGGTTTCCGGGTCCACCGCCACCTCGGCGTCGTGGACGCAGAAGACCGGGATGTCGATCGCGTCGATGAAATGCCCGGCGGCGCAGCCCGGCATGGCGGGAACACCCGGCCGGGTAAAGCCGCCGCTACCCGAAACCGGCCCGGTGCGCGCCTGGGCATGGGCGACCACCTCGGTGAGCGGCGCGCCGGCGCCGGGGCGGGCGGCGACCTCCACCCTGCCCTCGCGGAGCACCAGTTCCTCCGGCCGCGCCTGCAAGAGTTCGGCGGCGGCGTCGAAGAGCTTTCGCCGCACCTCGGCGCAGGCCGCCATGCTCGCCGCGCCGAGCGAGACCGTGGTGCGCCCGCCGCCGACGCCCATGTCGAGGCCGCCGGCGTCGGTATCCGCCTGCCGGACCGCCACCTTTTCCGGCGAAAGGCCAAGCTCGGCGGCGACGATCTGCGGCAGCGCCTGCACCATCGTGCCGGAGCCGATCTCGACCCCGGTGGTGACGACCGAGGCGCTGCCGTCGGCATGGAGATTCACCGTGGAGGTGGAGGGCCCGACGAAAACGAACCAGGTGCCGACCGTGACGGCGCGGCCGTAGAGCCGGTTCCCGGCCTTCGCCTTCGCCGAGCCGGTTCTTTCGCGAAGCGCCTCGGCGCGGGCCAGCATCGGCCCGAGCACGTCGCCCTCGAAGACCTGCCCGGTCGCGCCGAGATCGCCGTCGCCGAGCACGTTGCGGCGGCGGAATTCCATCCGTTCATAGCCGAGCGCGGCGCAGATCTCGTCGGTGTGCCGCTCCAGCGCGAAGGTGTTGTAGACGCCGTTGCAGGCGCGGAAAGCGCCGTTCGGCGGCGTGTTGGTGTAGACCGCCTTCGTCACCAGCCGCGCGGCGCCGAGGCGGTAATTGCCGCCGAGCGTGTGCGCCGTCATCGTCGTCAGGAACACCTGCTCGCCGCCATAGGCGCCGGCGTCCATCAGCACCGTCGCCTCGCGCGCGAGGATCTCGCCTTCGGGGCCGATGGCGGAACGGATGCGGATGTCGGCGTTCTCCCGGCAGAGGCAGGTCGCCATCTCCTCCTGCCGGTTGTTCACCACGGCGACGGCGCGGCCCGTCAGCCGGGCGAGGACCGCGGCGACCGGCTCGATGGTGGCGTCGAACTTGAGGCCGAAGCCGCCGCCGACTGGCGGCACCGTCACCCGCACCTGCGATTCCGGGATCGCGAGGACGCGGGCGGTGACGCTGCGGACGGTCCAGGGCACCTGGCTGGAGCATTCGATCTCCACCCGCCCGTCGCGGATCTCGGCGAGGGCGGAGCGGGGCTCGAACGGCGCCTGGTTCTGCCGGCCGACGCGGAAGACGCTTTCGACGATGCGGGCGTCCGGCCGGGCGAAGGCGGCGTCGACCGCGCCGCGCTCGACCCGCGCGACCCAGGCGATGTTGCCCTCCCGCTCGCCGCCCTCGAAGAGCGTCTCGTAGTCCTTCCAACCCTCGTGTACGATGGGCGCGCCGGGGGCGAGCGCCGCTTCCATGGTGAGAACGGCGGGGAGCAGCTCGATCTCCACGAGAATGGCCTCGAGCGCGGCGCGGGCCTGGGCCTCCGTGTCGGCCGCCACGGCGACGAGCGGCTCGCCGTTGTAGCGGACCCGGTCCGAGGCGAAGAGAGGATGGTCGGCGACGCCGATCCCGTGCATGCCGGGCGCGTCAGCGGCGGTGGCGACGGCGCGGACGCCCGGCATGGCGCGGGCCGGCGCGACGTCGAGTTTCCGGATCACGCCGGCGGGGACCGTGGCGCGGAGGATCGCGCCGTGGAGCACGCCCGGGCGGACCCGGTCCGTGGTGTAGAGGGTGCGGCCCCGCACCTTGTCCGCCGCGTCCCGGCGGGGGAGGTCCATCACGGCGGCGGGCCTGGTCATCGCGGGGCCCCCAAGGCGGTCAGCGCGGCCTCGACGATGCGCTCATAGCCGGTGCAGCGGCAGAGATTGCCGGTCATCGCCTGCCTGATCTCCTCCGCGCTCGCGCCGGGATGGGCGGCGATGAACGGGCCGAGGCTCATCACCATGCCCGGAAAGCACATTCCGCACTGGACCACATCTTCCGCGATGAAGGCCTGCTGCAACGGGTCGCTCGCCTCGCCTGCGAGGCCGAGCCCTTCGATCGTCGTCACCTCCCGGTCGCCGACGAGGCCGACGGGGACGAGGCAGGACGGAACCGGCGCGCCGTCAAGATGCACGGTGCAGGCGCCGCAGAACCCTTCGCGGCAGACCGATTTTGCGCCGGTGAGAAGGCAATCCTCCCGCAGGAGGTCGAGCAGCGGGCGCATCGGGTCCGTCGCAAAGCTGCGAAGGTCGCCATTGATGCGAAGGGTGACGGTCATCCGGCGTCTCCGGCGAGAAGCGCCGCGGCGGCGCGGCGGACGAGAGCGGGGAGAACTTCGATCCGGTACCAGCCTTCGGCCTCCACCCCGTCGCGCGGCGCGAAGTCGCCGAGACGGGCGCGCGCGGCCTCCGCGGCGGAATCTGGGTCGAGCGGCGCGCCCGCGAGCGCGGCTTCGAGGCCGGGCCAGCGGCGGGCGACGGGCTCCACCGAACCGACGCCGACGCGCGCCGCCTTCACCGCGCCGCCCTCGATCACCGCCGCCAGCGAGAGGATCGCGACCGGGTAGTCTCCCGCCTTCCGGAGCGGCAGCCGCGCATGGGCGGAGCGCGCCGGCCCAAGTGGGACAGAGACGGAGCGGAGGAGCGCGCCGGGCAGGAGTGCGGCGCGGCGGGCGAGGAACTCCTCGACCGGCAGGCGGAGCGGGCCGTCGGCAGTCTCACACGCGGCCTCCGCGCCGAGCGCGATCAGCGCCGGGGCGAGGTCCGAAGCGGCGAAGTCCACCGCGCAGAGATTGCCGCCGATCGTAGCGAGGCGGCGGACGCCGGGATTGGCGGCGCCGCGCGCGGCGGCCCGGAGCGCCCCGAGGCCGGAGAGACCGGAGAGCGCCGCGGCGAGCGCCTCATGGGTGACGCCGGCGCCGATCTCGACACGATCCGGCCCTGCCTCGACGCGCGCCATTCCCTCGATGCCGGAAAGGGTGACGAAGCAGCCCGAAAGGCGCTCGCCGCGCACCGGGGCGCGCATCAGCCAGGTGCCGCCGGCGAGAAAGCGGGCGCCTGAGGCCGAGGCGGCGAGCGCCGCCTCGACGCTTTCGGCGCGAATCAGGCGGCCTTCGGACGGAGCGCCCATGCCGCCCTAGCCGCCCGCACGGGCGATCGCCGCTTCGCGATACTGCGCCGTCGACCGGGGCAGGAGCTTGTTGTCGTCCCAGTCGCAGATGACGCCGTGCCGGCGGGTGGCGGCGTAGCGGTCGATCTCGCCCTTCTGCAGGCGCTCGGCCACCGCCTCGGCCGCCTCGGTGAGCCAGGTCGCCCGCACCGCGCGATATTCGTCGCGGAGTTTCGCCGTGGCCGCCGCGTCGACGCGATAGTCGTCAAGCTCGGGGTCCACCGCCTCGATCACCACGCCATAGTCGCGGGCGGCGCCCTCGATGCTCACATAGCCGTCGATGACGTCCTCGACGACCATCGCGGGATCGCGCTCCAGCGGGTCGAAAAGGCCGCCGCCGCCGGCGGAGGGCCGGTCGAACTTGTCGCCGGGCTTCAGCGGGATGTTGGAAAAGACGGCGCCGAGGAAGTGCGTCTCCGCCTCGCTGGTGAGCGTCACGCCGTGCGGGACGGACGGTTGCCCGCCCTCCATGCCCCAGGTGAGCGCGCGGGCGCGGTCGCAGCAATAGGAGATGACCGTGTTCTTGATCGTGCTGAGCGTGCCGCCCTTCTCCAGCCCGCAGCCGCCGCGGAACTTGCCCGGGCCGCCGGAATCCGTGGCGATCTGGTAGCGGTCCATGGTGATCGGCGTGAGCCGCTCCTGCGCCTCGACCGACTGCTGCGCGAGGCCGACGCCGAAGAGCGAAGAGGTGGCGGAGGAGCCGTCCTTCCCGTTCCGGGCGCCCCAGCCGCCGGCCATCCAGTCGTACCACATGAAGAAGTTGCCCTTCGTCTCGGGCCGAAGGTCGGTGCCGCCGATCAGAAGATATTCGAGGTTGAAGGAGCAGCAGAGCGCCCGCTCCGGCATCACCTGCGACCAGAGCGCGAAGATCGTGTTCATGATCTTCTCATAGGCGCCCGAGCAGAAGCCCGTCACCGCATAGGGATAGGGCGCGTTTACGACGGTGCCTTCCGGCAGGTTCGCGTCGATGAAGCGGTAGAAGCCGGAATTGAGCGGCACTTCGGGGAAGAAGAACTTGGTGCCCGCGACCACCGCCGAGAAGGCGGAGGAGTAGCTGCCGTTCAGGAAGCAGTCGATCGCCTCGTGAGAGCCCGAGAAGTCATAGGTGACCTGGCTGTCCTTGATCGTCATCTTGGCGCGGACCGGGATCAGCCCCTCGGGCTTGGTCGGGTCCTGGTCGATGAAGTCGACCGCGTGCCATTCGCCGTCCGGCAGGGAGGAGACCTTGTCGCGCGCGAAGCGCTCCACGTAGTCCTGGCTCTCGCGGAAGGCTTCGAGAACGGTGTCCTTGCCGTATTTCTCGACAAGCTCCATCAGCCGCTGCGCGCCGAGCTTGGTCGCCTCGCATTGGGCGAGGAAATCGCCCATCGCATCGCCCGCAGCGCGGGTGTTGCCGACGATCATCTCGATCACGTCGGTCAGCATCTCGCCCTTGGTGACGACACGAACCGGGGTGATGCGCAGGCCCTCGCCGTAATGGGTCCGGGCGTTGATGTCGAAGGAGCCGGGCGTCGAGCCGCCGATATCCGCCCAGTGGCCGTTCGACTGGGTGAAGGCGATCAGCTCGCCCTCGGCGAAGACTGGCCGGACGATCCGCACGTCGCAGAAATGCGTGCCGCCGGTATAGGGGTCGTTCGACATGAAGACGTCGCCGGGGTGAATGTCCCCCTTGAAGCGGTCGATGATCGACTTGCAGGTGAAGTGCAGCGTGCCGACATGGACGGCGATGTCCCCGGCGCCCTGCATCACCGTGTTGCCTTCGGCATCGCAGAGGCAGTTGGAGAAGTCGCGGCTGTAGATGACGAAGGAATAGCAGGTCCGGAGGAGCTGTTCCGACATCTGGTCCACAAGGTTGCCATAGGCGTTCTTGAGAACCTCGAAGGTCACGCGGTCGAGAGCCATCTCGCACCCCCCTCAGACGAATTTCATGACGATGTGGAGGTCGGCGGAGACCTCGCTGCGGGTGCCGGGCGGCAGGATGACGGTCGAGTCGAGCTGCTCGATCACCGCCGGCCCTTCCAGCACGGTTCCCGCCGGCAGCGTCTCGCGCCGGTAGACCGGCGTCTCGACATAGCCGCCGTCGCCGCCGAAATGCACCTGGCGGCGGGAGATCGGCGCCGGCGTCGCGCCGGAGCGTTCGGCCGGGGCCGCGGGCTGCGGCTTCGGCACCACGCCGCGGGCGACGACACGGAGCGAATAGATCTCCACCACGCGGTTCCGGTCCTCGAAGGAATAGGCGCGCTTGTGCTCGCTGTGGAAACTGTCGAGCACCGAGGCGAGGTCCTGGATCGGCTGGGAGCCGATATCGACGGTGAGCTGCCGCCATTGGCCGACATAGCGCATCTCGACGGCGCGCTGGATCGACATGTCTCCGGGCGCGACGCCCTCTTCCGAGAGGCGGTGGCGCGCCTCCTCCTCCAGCTTCGCGAACTCC
>CALFYQ010000053.1 GCA_937952085.1 uncultured Paracoccaceae bacterium
CGTGATCTCGGTCTATGTCGCCATCGGGCAGAAAAGCTCCTCCGTCCGGCGGGTGGTGGAGACGCTCAGGGCCTCGGGCGCGCTCGCCCGGAGCATCGTCGTCGTCGCCGGGCCGGCGACGCCGCCCGGCCTCCAGTGGATCGCCCCCTTCGCCGGCATGACCATGGCGGAATGGTTCCGGGACCGAGGCGGCCACGCGCTGATCGTGCTCGACGATCTCACCAAGCACGCCGCCTGCCACCGGGAGATCGCGCTTCTCACGCGGCAGTCGCCGGGGCGGGAGGCCTATCCGGGCGATGTCTTCTACGTTCATGCCCGGCTCCTCGAACGGGCGGCGAAGCTCTCGGAGGCGAAGGGCGGCGGCTCGCTGACGGCGCTGCCGGTGGCGGAGACCGATGCCGGGAACCTTTCCGCCTATATCCCGACCAACCTCATCTCGATCACCGACGGGCAGATCGTTCTCGACGCCAAGCTCTTTAACGAAGGGTGGAAACCGGCGGTGGATGTCGGCGTTTCGGTCAGCCGGGTCGGCGGCAAGACGCAGGCGCGCTCGCTCCGCGACGCGGCGGGAACGCTCAGGCTCGACTATGCGCAGTTCCTGGAGCTGGAGATGTTCACCCGGTTCGGCGGCATGCCGGACGGGCGGGTGAAGGCGCAGCTCGCCCGCGGCCAGCGGATCCGCGCGATCCTCGCGCAGGGGCAGCACAGGCCGCTCTCGCTGGCGGAGGAGGTGGCGCTGGTGCTCGCCGTACAATGCGGCGCGCTGGATGCGCTGCCGGCAGAGCGGGTCGGCGACTTCCGCGCGCGCATCCCGGCGCTGGTCGCCGAGACGCCCGAGGCGAAGGCGGTGGGGCGGGCGGCCCTGCCGGCCGAAGCGCGCGCGGCGCTGGAGGCCGCGCTGAAGCGGCTGGCGGCCGAGATCGGGGCGGGCGCGTGAGCGAGCGCCTCGCCGAGATCGTCGCGCGGATCGACGGGGTGCGGAAGCTCGGCTCCGTCGTCTCGGCGATGCGGGGCATGGCGGCGGCGCGCGCGCGGAAAGCGGAGGCGGAGCTCGCCGCGGTGGACGCCTACGAGGCGACGCTGAGGGCGGCGCTCGCCCGCGTCCTCGCGGTTCTGCCGGAGGCCGAGCCGGCCGGCGGCGCGCCGGACGCGCTCGTCGTCTTTCTCGCCGAGCAGGGGTTCGCGGGGGCCTTCTCCGAGCGGGTGCTGGCGGCGCTGGAGCCCGGCCCGCGGCTCGTCCTCGTCGGGACGCGGGGTGCCGCGCTCGCCGCCGAGCGTGGGATCGACGGCTGGCGAAGGCTGGCGCTCCCCTCCCGCGGGGAGGCGGTTCCGCGCTTCGCGGACGGGCTGGCGCGGGATCTTCTGGCCGCCGGCGCCGGGCGGATCGACGCGCTTTTCACCGTCTCCGGCGCGGGCGGGGCGATGGAGGCGCGCCGGCGCCGGCTTTTCCCGATCGAGGCGGCGGCGGGCGCGCGGGCCGGGGCGCCGCCGATCCTCAACCTGCCGCCGGCCGATCTGG
>CALFYQ010000054.1 GCA_937952085.1 uncultured Paracoccaceae bacterium
TTGCCGATGCCTTCGCCTAGCCGAACCGCGCGGGAAAAACTGTCCACCACGCGCAGAGACTCGCCCTCGGCGCGGGCGATCAGCAGGCGGCAATTGTTGGTGCCGAGGTCGAGTCCGGCCACGAGCGGCCCCCGCCGGGGCCCGAGGGACCGCGCCGCGCTCGCCCGATCCCCGATCATCCCGCCCCCGTTTTTCTCTCTTTCATCCACGTGTAACGGAGGCGCCCTCCGCCGACAAGCGGAGGGCGCGAGCGGGTGGGGGAAACGGGTCCCACCCGTTCCGATCGAGCGGCGCGCGAAGGGTCGCGACCGCCCCTGGCCGGGCGCCTGCCTCGACTGGATTCGGCGCTTGATCGCGTCGCGCCGACCTCGGCCCGATCCGTTCCCGACGAACAGAGGGCGCCCGCCCGCTCGGAGGGGCGAGCGCGGCCCTTGTTGGTCACACGGGCCGGAAGGAACGGTTCGGGAGGGCGCGACCCTGTTCCGACCCTGGGCGCTCGGCCTGCGTAAGCGACGCGCGCTCAGAACGGCATCGGGAACCGGCGGTTGAGCGCCTCGATCGCCCCCTGCGTCTCCGCGTCGAGCCGGAGCCCGGCGGCGCGGATCGGCAGGTCGAGTTGCGCGGCCGAGGTCGCGCCGAAGATCGGCGCCGTCATGAACGGGCGGGACATGCAGAAGGCCAGCGCCATCTCGCCCGGGTCGAGGCCCCGCTCCGCCGCCAGCGCCAGCCAGCCGTCATGCGCCGGCCAGAAAGTCTCCGTCACCCGGCCGTTGAGGCCGGGGTTCCGCGCCCGGCGCGTCCCTTCCGGGACGACCCCGCCGGCGTATTTCCCGGTGAGGAGCCCCATCGCCAGCGGCGAATAGCCGATCAGCCCCACGCCCTCGGACCGCGCGACCTCCGCGAGATCGGTGTCGAAGAGCCGGCAGAACGGCGAATATTCGTTCTGGATCGCCTTCACCCGCGGCAGCCCCTCGCGCTCCGCCACGTCGAGGAAAAGCATCAGCCCCCAGGCCGTCTCGTTCGAGAGGCCGATCTCCCGCACCTTGCCGGCCTCCTGCGCGCGCGCCAAGGCGCCGAGGATCTCCGCCGCGTCCCGCGCCTCCTTCGCCCGGTCGTGCGCCGGCGCGGCCCAGCCCCAGTTGCGGCGAAAATGGTAGGAGCCGCGGTTCGGCCAGTGGAGCTGGTAGAGGTCTACATGGTCGGTCCGGAGCCGCCGCAGCGAGGCGTCGAGCGCCTTCCCGATCTCCTTCGCGTCGATCATCGGCGTCGGCGAAACGCCGTCCCGCGCGCGGGCGCTACCCTCGCCGGTGATCTTGGTGGCGAGGAAGATCTCGTTCCGCCGGCCGGTGCGGGCGATCCAGTTCCCGAGGATCTCCTCGGTCTTGCCGGGATGATCGTCGGGGCCGGGCAGCGCCGGATACATCTCCGCCGCGTCGACGAAATCGATCCCGGCGTCGAGCGCGCGGTCGAGCGTCCGGTGCGCCTCCGCCTCGTCGGTCATCGAGCCCCAGGTCATGGTGCCGAGGCAGAGGGCGGAAACCTCCGGCCCGCCGCGGCCGAGCGCGCGCCGCTCCATCAGCCGCGCGCGCGGCGCCGCCGGCGGCCGCCCTCCTCGTCCGCGCCGGCGCCGAAGGCGACCTTCGGCATGCTCACATGCTCGGACAGGTGCGGGAAGGCGTCGGTCTTGTGCGGAATCGCGATGGCGGCCACGAAATGCTCCTGGAAACGGGGTTCGGTGGCGGTCTCCACCTTCTCGATCCGGCGCACCACGCTCTCGATCTCCCGCCGCGCGGCGGAGTTGAGAAGGGCGATGCGGGCGCCGGTACCGGCGGCGTTGCCGGCGGAGGAGACCTTCGAGAGGTCGCAGTCGGGGATCATGCCGAGCGCCATCGCATGTTTCGGCGAGATATGCGCGCCAAAGGCGCCGGCGAGGATCACCCTGTCCACCGTCTCGACGCCGCGCCGGTCCATCAGGAGCCGGGCGCCGGCATAGAGCGCCGCCTTGGCGAGCTGGATCGCCCGCACGTCCGCCTGGGTGACGAGAAGCCGCCGCCCCTCCGGCGTTTCGTGGAGGAGATAGGCGTGGGTCCGCCCGTCGGGCGCGCAGCGCGCCGTTCCCGTCGCGGCGGCGGAGCCGATCGCGCCGTCCTCGTCGACGATACCGGCGATCCGCATCTCGGCGATCGCCTCGATGATGCCCGAGCCGCAGATGCCGGTGACGCCGGCGGGCCCGAGGCTCGCGGCGAAGCCCGGATCGTCCGACCATGTCTCCGAGCCGATGACGCGGAAGCGCGGCTCCTTCGTCACGGGGTCGATCTCCACCCGCTCGATGGCGCCGGGCGCCGCGCGCTGGCCGGCGCTGATCTGCGCGCCCTCGAAGGCCGGGCCGGTCGGCGAGGAGCAGGCCAGCACCTGGCTCCGGTCCCCGAGCAGGATCTCGGCGTTGGTGCCGACATCGACGATCAGCACCAGATCGTCGGAAACGTTCGGCCCCTCGGAGAGCGCCACCGCCGCGGCGTCGGCGCCGACATGGCCGGCGATGCAGGGGAGGACATAGATCCGCGCGTCCGGGTGCATCTCCACCTCGATCTCCGCCGCCCAGAGCGAGAGCGCGGAATTTGTGGCGAGCGCGAAGGGCGCCCAGCCGAGCTCCTTCGGGTCGATGCCGAGGAGGAGGTGGTGCATCACCGGGTTGCCGACGAAGACCGCCTCGACGATCTCCTCCCGCCCGACCCGCGCCTCGGCGGCGACCTGGCCGATCAGGGCGTTCACCGCCTCCCGCACCGCCTTCGTCATCTGCGCCGCGCCGCCAGCGTTCATCATGGCGTAGGAGACCCGGCTCATCAGGTCCTCGCCGAAGCGGATCTGCGGGTTCATCAGCCCGGAGGAGGCCATCACCTCCCCGGTGGCGAGATCGACGAGGTGGCAGGCGACCGTGGTCGAGCCGATGTCGAAGGCGGCGCCGTAGATCGAGCCCTCGTAGAAGCCCGGCCAGACCTGGATGATCCGCGCCGCGCCGAGCCCGTCGCCGTGATGGACCGCGCACGTCACCTTCCACGCGCCGTCGCGGAGCGCCTTCTGCAGCATCTGGAGGGTGCGGAGATCGCCCTGCACATGGGCGAGGCCCCATTCCCGCGCCAGCGCCTCCTGGAGCCGCTCCATGTCGCCCGAAGGGTGCTCCATGTCGGGCTCGGCGACCTCGACGTAGTAGAGCCGCGTGGCGGGGTCGAGCTTGATCTCCCGCGCCTCGGCCCGTTTGCGGACCACCTGCTTGTGGACCTGGCTCTCGGGCGGCACGTCGATCACCACGTCGCCGACGATCTCGGCCTGGCAGCCGAGCCGGCGGCCCTCGATCATCCCGCGCTTCGAGCGATACCGCTCCTCCACCGCGTTCCATTCGGAAAGCGCGGTCTCGGCGGAGACCAGACCGTGCTTCGGGAACTCGCCGAATTGCGGCGCGCACTGGCATTTCGAGCAGATGCCCCGTCCGCCGCAGACGCTGTCGAGATCGACGCCGAGCGAACGCGCCGCCGACAGAACCTTGGTGCCGGCGGGAAAGCGCCCGCGCTTGCCCGAAGGGGTGAAGACCACGAGGGGGTCGGCGTCGCTCATCCGTCGGTTCCGTCGCTCTGCTGCCGGGGCGTTGCTAATCCTTTCGCCGCCCGAGGCCAACGCTCTCGGGTTTGCGGCCCCCGAAGGGGCGAAAGCGTCCTTCGGTTCGCGGCGTATAGTTCTGCACTCGCCCCGCGCCCTCCGCCCGGCTTAGCTGGCGGCCGCATGTGGGGCGAAGGGGGCGTCGATGACGGAAGAGAAAGCCGAACGGCCGGACCAGGGCGAGGCCGTCGTCCCCGCCGCGCCGAGCGTGGTGCGCGACGCGCCCGCCGCCGCGCTTGGCGCGATCTGGCACGCCGCCGCCCACACGCTCGGCATGATGATGGAGAACGCCGTCGCCGCGCAGCAGCAGGGCGCCGTCATCTCCGAGGCGGCGGCGAATCAGGGCGTGATGCAGATCTTCTCCGCCCTCGGCGCGTCGCCGGCCGGCGGGAAGGACAAGGCGTGAGCGGCCTTCCCGAGTGCGAGGCGACGGCGGAGGCGGTGGACCGCCTCGCCCGCGCCCACGCCAGTGCGCTCGCGCGCTACGAGGCGTTGAGCCAGGTTCGCAGCGTCGCCGTCACCGCAAACGCCGCGATGGCCGCCGCCCTCGCCGCCGCGATCCGGGATCCGGAAGCCGCCGGCAGGCTGGACGAGGCGATGGCTTCGGCGCAGCGTGCGCTCGACGCCGCCTGGCGCGTCTGGCGCGAGGTCGAGGACTGAACCTCTTCCCCGCCCGAGAACGGGGGAACGCATGACGAAACCGGCCTTCATCCTCAACGGCCCGAACCTCAACCTCCTCGGCGAGCGGGAGCCGGAGATCTACGGCCACACCACCCTCGCAGACATCGAGGCGACCTGCGCCGCGCTCGGCGCGGCGCTCGGCCTGCCGATCGACCTCAGGCAGACCAACCATGAGGGCGTGATGGTGGACTGGCTGCAGGAGGCGCGGAAGGCCGCTTCTGTCGTCATCCTCAATCCGGCCGGCTTCTCGTTCTTCTCGGTGCCGGTGCTGGATGCGGCCCGGATGCTGCCCTGCCCGCTGATCGAGCTTCACATCTCCAACATCCACGCGCGGGACGAGGATCACCGCCATTCCAGGATCTCGAAGGCCGCGACCGCGGTGATCTGCGGCCTCGGCGCCGCGGGCTACCCGTTCGCCCTCGCCGCCGCCGCGCGGATGATCGGCCTCGCCCCCGCCGCGCTGCCGGCGGCGCTCCGCGCATAGCCCTGAGGCTCAGAGCGAGGGCGGATCGTAGGCAGTCTTCTCGCCGACCGGCTTCTGCCCGCCGCCGCGTCCGAAGAGGCGCGCGTTGACCGCGCGCTGGAAGTCCACCGCCTGCGCCCTCCGGCCCCGGAGAAAAGGCAGGTCGAACGGGCCCGGCGCCGCGAAGGGCAGGAACGGGCCGCCGCGGAGCGAGCCGTAGACCGCGACGCGGCGGGACGGCCTGAGGCTCGGCCGCCGCGCGTGAAATCCCCGCGTGTCGGCGATGACGAAGGTGTTGGCCGGCGCCGGAAAGCTGACCGCCGCCGGATAGCCCATCGCGAGAACCTCCGCCGGCTTCGCCCGGAAGGAGCCGAGCGCGTGGTGGCCGTTGCGGTGCGACGCCGCCTCGAGGCTCTGCGCCCGCTCCCAGGCGAGCCGCCCCGGCGTCGAGCAGTGCGAGCCGGGCACGTAGGAAAACGGACCGTCCTCCTCCGCCACGTCGTCGAGGAAGAGCCACGCCTTCGCGGTGGCGTGGAACGTGTCGGAATGGAGCTGCGTCTGCGGGTCGGGCCGCCCCGCCTCACGCCCCGAATGGACGGTATGAAGGTTCGTCGTCGGGTCCGCGTCCGCCGCGCCGACATAGCGCATCAGCCCCTGAAAGAGCGGCCCCCTCAGAAAGGCCCGGAGCGCGGGCGCGGCGCGAAGCCGCTCCGGCGGCATGGTGGCGAAGCGGGTGACCGCGACGCCCTGCTTCATCTCGGTCGCGGGGAAGGGTGTCGTCTCCGCCTCGCGCCTCAGCGCGGCGAACGCCTCAGGCGGCAGCGCATCGCGGATGACGACATAGCCCTGCGCCTCGAATTCCTCCCGATGCGCCGGGGAAATCAGGCCCGCCAGCGCCCGACGCCGACGCGCCGCCATCCGCTCCGCCGTCCGCACCCGCCAGAGATGCAGCCCGCGCCGGTTCAGCGCCGTGCTTCCAATCAGCGGGTTGTCGCGGAACGAGGCCGCGCCGGTCAGCAGGGCGGCGGCGTGAATGGGGACCAGAACCATATCCCTTGCGCGCATTGCATGGGAGATAGTCGGGTGCGCTCCGCCGGCAATGAAGCGTGGCGCGGCGCGCCGGCGACGGCTAGCCTCGCCGCAACGAGAGGAACGACATGGCTCTGGCGGAAGGGATCGGCGCGGCTTGGCGGTCGCAGCCGCCGGTGATGCGCGGCGTCGCGATGATGCTGCTCTCGACCGTCTTCTTCTCGCTGCTCCACGCCTCGATCCGCATCGTCTCGGCCGAGTTGCCGCCCTTCGAGATCGCCTTCTTCCGCAACGTCTTCGGGCTGATGGCGCTGACGCCGCTCTTGGCGCGGAGCGGCTTCGGGCAGCTCCGCACCAAGCGGATCGGCCTTCACGCCGCGCGCGGGCTTCTCAACATCGGCGCCATGCTGATGTTCTTCACCGCGGTCTCGATCGCGCCCTTGGCCAAGGTGACGGCGCTCAACTTCACCGCGCCGGTCTTCGCCGCCGCGCTCAGCCTCATCTTCCTCGGCGAGCGGTTCAAGCTGCGCCGCTGGGCGGCGATCGGCGCCGGCTTTCTCGGCGTCGTCATCGTGCTTCGGCCCGGCCTCGCCGAGGTGGAGCTCGGCTCCCTCCTCGCGGTCGCCTCGGCGGTGCTCTGGGCCGGGGCGCTCACCATCATCAAGGTGCTGTCGCGCACCGAATCCAGCGTCGCCATCGTCGCCTGGATGGGGATCTTCCTCAGCATCTTCTCGCTCGGCCCGGCGCTCTGGGTCTGGAAGGATCCGACGCCCTGGGCCTGGGCCTGGCTGGTCTGGATCGGCGTCGTCGGCTCGCTGGCGCAGGTCACCGTCAGCCAGGCGCTCAAGGAGACGGACCCCTCCGCAGTGATGCCGTTCGATTTCCTCAAGCTGGTCTGGGCCACGCTTCTGGCGATGTGGCTCTTCGGCGAGTACCCGGATGTCTGGGTCTGGATCGGCGCGGCGGTGATCTTCGGCGCCGGCGTCTATGTCGCCGGGCGGGAGCGCGCCGCCGCCCGCGCGGAGGCGGCGCGAAAGGCCGCGGGCTAACCCCGCCGCCGCCGCCGGCCCTCGCGGCCGCCATCGGCGCCGGCGGGCTTGTTGAAGCGGATCCAGGCGCCGCCCGACGGGTCATGGTCGAGCAGGAAATCTGCCGCCCTGATCGCCTCGATCTCCTTCGAGGGCGTGGCGCTGGTCGAGCCGAGGCCGATCAGCGGCGCGAGCAGGGCGGGGTCGATCCCCTCCGGCACCACGACGCCGAGCGCCGCCAGTTCGGCGATCCGCTCCTCGATCTTCTTCGGCGTCGCCGCCGCGAGAACCGGGTTCATGATCGCCGAGGTCATCCCCGCCGCCGCCGCCATCGGCAGGAAGGCGTTGTTGATGCCGTGCCGGTTCGGCAGGCCGAAGGAGATGTTGGAGGCGCCGCAGGTGGTGTTGACGCCGAGTTCCTCGCGGAGCCGCCGCACCAGCGCGAAGACCTGGAGCCCCGCCGTCGCCATCGCGCCGATCGGCATCACCAGCGGATCGACCACGATGTCATGCGCCGGGATGCCGAAATCGGCGGCGCGCTCGACGATCTTCTTCGCCACGGCGAAGCGCACGTCCGGATTTTCCGAGATGCCCGTGTCGTCGTTCGAGATCGCCACCACCGGCACGTTGTACTTCTTCACGAGCGGGAGGACGAGCTCCAGCCGCTCCTCCTCGCCGGTGACGGAGTTGAGGAGCGGGCGCCCCTCCGCCGCCTTCAGCCCGTTCTCCAGCGCGCCGGGGACCGAGCTGTCGATGCAGAGCGGAACGTCCACCAGCGCCTGCACGCGCTCGACCATCTCCTTCATCAGGGCCGGCTCGACGAAGTTGTTGTCGGCGTAGCGCGGGTCTTCCGCCATCTTGTTGGAGAAGACGGCGCCGGAGTTGATGTCGAGCACGGTCGCGCCGCAGGCGACCTGCTCCAGCGCGTCCTTCTCCACGGTGGAGAAGTCGCCGGCCTCAAGCTCGGCGGCCAGCTTCTTGCGCCCGGTCGGGTTGATGCGCTCCCCGATCACGCAGAAGGGCTGGTCGAAGCCGATGACGACGGTCTTCGACTTCGATTCGACGACGGTGCGGGTCATGAACTCTCCGGTAGGCTCGATCAGGCCGTCGCGGCGAGCCTCCGGCCGCCGCGGCCGAACTCGTCGGTGAATTCGGCGGTCTTGCCGATACCGCCGAGCGGGAAGAAATGCACGTTCGTCACGGCGAAATCCGGATGCGCGGCGCGATGCGCGGCGAGATCGGCGAGGAATTCCTCCGGCGTGAACGGCAGGATCAGCTTGGTCACGTCCGCGGCGCGCTTCTGCAACACGCGGACCGAGGGGCCGACGCCGCAGGTGAGCGCGAACTTCACCAGCGTCTGCAGCTTCGCCGGGCCGGCGACCCCGATATGGACGGGGAGCGTGATCCCCTCGGCGCGGAGCCGGTCGGCCCATTCGATCACCGGCTTCGCCTCGAAGCAGAACTGCGTCGCGATCGCCATCTCGACGCCGGCCTCGCGGGCCCAGTCCTGCTTCCAGCGGAGCGCCTGCATCGCGCGGCGGCCCGAGCCGTCGACATCGATATCGCGGGAGCCTTCCGGGTGGCCGGCGACGTGGATGCGGCGGAGCCCGTCGAAAAGGCCGGTCGCCATCATCTGCATCGAGTCGGTGAATTCGCCGCGCGCCTCCGGCGCGCCGCCGGCGAGAACCAGCGCCTGGTCGACGCCCGCCTCGCGGTAGGCGGCGATCCACTCGCCGAGCGCCGCGCGGGAGGGCACGCTCCGCGCCGGGATGTGCGGCATGACCGGGAAGCCCTCGTCGCGGAGCCGCTTCGCGGTGGCGACCATCTCCTCGATCGGCGTGCCGTCGATATGGGCGATGTAGATGCGCGTGCCTTCGGGCAGGATGGCGCGGAAATCCTCGATCTTCTCGGCGGTGCGCGGCATCACCTCAAGGGAGAAGCCGTCCAGCATCCCGGCGATGTCGGCCGGGGCGGAAGCGGCCTTGCGGGCCGAGAGAAAGCTGAGAACCTTCGCCATCTTCCGCTCCTTCAGGGCCCGTCAGCGGGCCTCGCTCCAGCCGTCATTCGCGATCAGGGCTTTCAGCCGCGCCGCGTCGAATTCCGCCTCCAGCCGGGCCGCCTCGGCCCGCGCCGTCTCCGCGTCGTCCTCGCCCGGCACCGTCACCGGGCCGTGCTTGCGCCACTCCGCGAGATAGGCGTCGCTTTCCTTCGCGCCGACCTTCATCGCGCAGCGGTCGATGGCCTGCTCGAACCGTTCCGGAAGCTGGATCTTGGCGGCGCGGCGCCCCTTGCCGACGATCACCTGGGCTGGAATGTCCCGCCAGTAGACCGTCGTGAGTTCAGCCATTCCGCCGTCCGCCCCGCGCTTCGAACCACCGCCGTTCCTTCGCGTCAGATGGGGCTTTCCCGCCCCCTTCGCCAGCGGGATCGCGACTACCGGACTCCGCTTTGCGACATGTCGCGGAACGGGCGTTTCCGGTTCGTCGCAATCCGGCGTTGCGGCGTCGGTTTCACGCCTGTATCTCTCGGGGCTGCGCGGCCGCCCCCGAGCCGCAGGAGTGATATGTGATGTCCGGCGCGCCCCTCTCGATCTCGTTCGAGTTCTTTCCGCCCAAGGGGCCGGAAGGGGGGCTGCGGCTGTGGCGCTCGGTGGAGCGGCTCGCGCCGCTCGGGCCGCGCTATGTCTCCGTCACCTACGGCGCCGGCGGCTCCACGCGGGAGCGGACCATCGCCGCGATCCAGACGATCCGGGAGCGGGCGGGGCTCGACGTCGCCGGTCATCTCACCTGCGTCGGCGCGACGAAGGAGGAGACGCTTTCGGTCGCCCGCGCCTACGCCAAGATGGGCTGCCGCCGTATCGTTGCGCTCCGGGGGGACGCGGCGGCGGGCGATGCGGTCTTCACGCCGCATCCGGGCGGCTTTTCCGGCTCGGTCGAGCTCGTCTCCGCGCTGAAGGCGGCGGGGCCGTTCCACGTCACGGTCGGCGCCTATCCCGAGCCGCATCCGGACGCGCGGGGCGAGAACGCCGATGTCGAGCACCTGAAGCGGAAGTTCGACGCCGGCGCGGACGACGCGATCACCCAGTTCTTCTTTGACGTCGAGACCTTCCTGCGCTTCCGCGACCGCTGCGCCAAGGCGGGCATCGCCAAGCCGATCATCCCCGGCGTCCTCCCCATCGAGAATTTCGCCAAGATGAAGGGCTTCGCCGCCCGTTGCGGCGCCCGGGTGCCGGACTGGCTGGAGACCGCCTTCGCCAACGCCGAGCGGACCGACGCGACCGAGCTTCTGTCGATCTCCGTCGCCTCCGTCCTTTGCGACGCGCTGAGGCGCGAGGGGGCGGGGCACATCCACCTCTACACGCTCAACAACCCCGACCTGCCCTATCAGGTCTGCCAGGCGATGGGCGTCGAGCCCCGCCCGCTCCGCGTCGCCTCCGGCGGCTGCGGGGCCTGAGCCCTAGTCGTTCGCGCCGGCCATCCGGCGCGCCGCGATCCAGCCGAAGGTCAGCGCCGGGCCGAGGGTGATGCCGCCGCCCGGATAGGCCCCGCCCATCACGCTCGCCATGTCGTTGCCCGCGGCGAAGAGGCCGGGGATCGGGGCGCCTTCGGGGTCCAGCACCTCGGCGTGCTCGTTGGCGCGAAGCCCGGCGAAGGTGCCGAGATCGCCGACATAGACCCGCACCGCATAGAAGGGCGGCTTCGCCAGCGGCGCGACGCAGGGGTTCGGGCCCCAGCCCGGGTCGCCGAGCGAGCGGTTGTAGCTGGTCGAGCCCTTGTGGAATTCCGGGTCCTCGCCGCGCGCCGCCGTCTCGTTGAAGCGCCGGATCGTCTCGGCGAAGCCCGCCGGGTCCACCCCCATCTCGGCGGCCAGCGCCTCCGGCGTCTCGCCGCGCAGGAGGTAGCCCTCGCGGATCAGCGCGCCATAGGGCACGGGCGCCGGCCGGGCGTAGCCGAGGCCGTAACGGCGGAAGGCGCGGTGGTCGGCGACGAACCAGGCGGCGTTCTCGGTCCCCTCCTCGGCGCAGCGGCGCATCATCGCCTGGCAGAAGTCGTGATAGCTCTCCGCCTCGTTGACGAAGCGCCGGCCGGAGCGCGTCACCGCGATGACGCCGGGCTTCGAGCGGTCGACGAAATGCGGGAAGGTGCCGAGCGTCCCGTCCTTCCGCCGCGGGCGGGAGATCGGCACCCAGGCGGCGGCGTGCGGCAGCCGCGTCTCCACCGCCGCCCCCGCCGCCTCCGCCATGCGGAGCCCGTCGCCGGTATTGCCCGGCGGCGAGGGGGAGACGTGCTCGTGCCCGGTCGGCGCGTGCTTCATCATCCGGGCGCGGCGGATCGGGTCCTGCGGGAAGCCGCCGGCGGCCATCACCACGCCCTTCCGCGCCATGATCTCCACAAGGCCGGTCTTCGTCTCCACCACCGCGCCGGTGACGCGCCCGCCGGAGAAGAGGAGCCGCCGCGCCGGCGCCTCGGTGCGGATCTCCACCCCCGCGGCGAAGGCCGACTTCGCCAGCCGCCCGGCCAGCGCATTGCCGTTCATCAGCCGCATCGAGCGGCCGTGGAAGACGAGGTCGCGGGCGTAGCGGGCGAGCAGGCGCCCGACATGGAGGAACGAGACGGGGGAGCGCAACACGTTGAAGAAATGCTGCAATTCCTTGCCCGTGCCGATCATCAGGCCAAGGAAGGTGATCTCCGAAAGGGGCGGGCGGAGCCGGGCGATCTCGGGCCCCAGCTCTCGCCCGTCGAAGGGCCGCGCGACGATGGAGCGGCCGCCATCCACACCGCCGGGCGCGGTCGGGTGATAGTCCGCGAAGGTCGGGCCGAGGTCGAACTGAAGCGCCGTCTTCTCCTCGAAGAAGGCGACCGCCTTCGGCCCGGCGTCGAGGAAGGCGTCGATCCGCGCCTCGTCGAAGGCGGCGCCGGCTTCGTGGCGGAGATAGGTCTTCGCCGCCTCCGCGCTGTCCTTCACCCCGGCCCGCACGGCCGGCCCGTTCCCCGGAACCCAGAGCCAGCCGCCCGAGCGCGCCGTGGTGCCGCCGAAGACCGGCTCCTTCTCCACCACCAGCGCCTTCAGGCCCCGATGCGCGGCGGCGACGGCGGCGGAGAGGCCGCCGCAGCCCGAGCCGATCACCAGAACGTCCACATCCTCCCGCCGCGCCGTCATTGCGTCAGATACCCCCCGTCCACCGGCAGGAGCGCCCCGGTGACGTAGCTCGCCGCGTCGGAGACGAGGAACCGCACCGGCCCGACCAGCTCCTCCGGCTTGCCGACGCGCCCCATCGGCGTATGCGCGAGGAAACGGCCGATCGCCTCCGGGTTCGCCCGCGTCGCCGCAGTCATCTCCGTCTCGATCACGCCGGGCGCAAGCGCGTTGACCCGCACCCCGTCGGCCGCCAGCTCCTGCGCCAGCACCCGCGTCAGCTGAAGAAGCGCGCCCTTCGACGCGGCGTAGGCCGCCAGCCCCGGCCCGCCCCGCACCGACATGATCGAGCCGATGTTCACCACCGCGCCCCGCGTCGCCCGAAGGTCGGCGAGGCAGGCCCGCGCCATCCGCATCGCGCCGCCGGCGTTGACCGAAAGCACCGCCTCCCAGTCGGCCGCGAAAGTCTCGGCGTCGATCGGCGTGCGCCGGATGATCCCGGCGTTGTTGACGAGGATCGAGACCGGGCCGAAGGTGGCGCGGGCCGCCTCCGCCGCCGCCTCGCAGGAGGCCGCATCCGCCACGTCGAGCGCGAGGCCCGTCGCCCGGCCGCCGGCCGCCCCGATCTCCGCCGCGACCCGCGCCGCGCCCGCCGCGTCGAGATCGGCGCAGGCCACCGAGGCCCCCGCCTCGGCGAGCCCGCGCGCGATCGCCGCGCCGTTTCCGCGCGCCGCCCCGGTGACGAGGGCGACGCGGCCTTCCAGTTCCGTCACGCGCCCGGCCTCAGCCCTGGCCGACCGCCGGCAGCGTCTCGAACGCGTCCCGGATCGCGTCGGCCCAGCCGCGCGAGATGGCGCCGAAATCCTCGTCGTCCTGCTCGATCCGCTTCTGGACGCCGAAGCGGATCTCGTCGGCCGGAATGACCGCAAGGTCGAGCGGCATGCCGACCGAGAGGTTCGAGCGGAGCGTCGAGTCCATCGACAGGTAGACGGCCTTCAGCGCCCGCTCCATCGGCGTCGCCGGGTTGATCACCCGGTCGAGAATCGGCTTGCCGTACTTGTGCTCGCCGATC
>CALFYQ010000055.1 GCA_937952085.1 uncultured Paracoccaceae bacterium
GACGCCTGTGCGGAAGGCGCGCGCGGGCCGCAATCCCGCGCTACCCTGACGCGATGGCCGATCTCGCGCTCCGCATCCTCCGGCATCTCGTCCCGGCGCTTTTCGTCTGGGCGGCGATCCTCGCGCTCCGGGCGCTTGTCGCGCTCCTTGCCGGCGGGCCGCTTTCCGCAATCGTCGCGCCCTTCGTCGCCCTTCTCGTCGCGCTGACGGCGCGGCGGCAGGCGCGGCGGATGGCGGGGGGCGTCGCCACCGACATGATGCATGTCGGCGGCTGGATCTTCGCCGGCGCCGGCGGGTTCTTCGCGCTGGTCGGCGCCTGGGTCGCGCGGGCGGAGGCGGAGGGCTGGGCGATGGTGGCCTTCGGCCTCGTCTTCGTCGCCATCGGCCGGCTCGTCGAGTATCTCGCCGGCGGCAAGCCGAAGCCGGGCCGGGTGGAGCCCGCGCCGAAGGCCGGCGCCGGGACGTTCCGCGTTCCCGGCCTCGCGCCGATGCGCCGGCTCCGCGCAGCCGGGCTCGCCGCGGCGGCGGCGGCGGCGCTCGGCCTCGCCTTCCTCTCGCTCGGCGCCTTCGGGCTCGGCGCGCTCCTCGTCTCCATCGCCGGCGCGCTCGGCTGGCGCGTCGCAGGCGGGCTCGCCGCCGCGCGGAAATTCCCCGAAGGCGCGCTCCGGCTCGACGCGCCGCTCCGTGGCGACGCGCCGGTGACGGGCTGGGTCGAAACCGGGGCGCCGCCGGAGATGTTCGGCGACGGGCGGTTCCTCCTCCGGCTCGAATGCCTCTCCGGCGGGCTCCTGCCGCGACCGCTCTGGTCCCGGAGCGCACATCTCCAGGTGACGGAGGTGGAGGCGGGCGCGCCCGTCCTCGTCCCCTTCGCCTTCGACCCGCCGCACAGCCTGCCGGGCGCCGGCGAGGCGCGCTGGCGGCTCCACATCCTCGCCGAGGCCCCCGGCGCGGACTATGAGGCCCGCTTCGACATTCCGGCTCATTGACCGGCGGGGCGCCATCGCCTACCTCGCGCCCATGCGGCTCCTCGACATCCTGATCCACCCCGACCCGCGCCTGAAGAAGGTCTGCGACCCCGTCGCCGACCCGACCTCGGTCAAGGGCCTGTCGGAGGACATGCTGGCGACGATGTACAACGCCCCCGGCGTCGGCCTCGCCGCGCCGCAGATCGGCGTCAACGCCCGGTTGCTGGTGATGGACTGCGCCGGCAAGGACGCGCCGCCCGAGCCGCTGGCGATGGTGAACCCCGAGATCGTCTGGTCCTCCGCGGAGCTGAACGAGCACGAGGAAGGCTGCCTCTCGATCCCGGACCAGTATGCGATGGTGACGCGGCCCGCCGCGGTCGGCGTGCGCTGGACCTCGGTGGAGGGCGAGCCGCTGGAGCGGACCTTCGACGGGCTCTGGGCGACCTGCGTGCAGCACGAGATCGACCACCTGAACGGCAAGCTCTTCATCGACTATCTCGGCGCGGTGAAGCGCCAGCTCATCACCCAGAAGATGAAGAAGCTGAAGCGAGAGCGCGCCAAGGCGTGACCGGCCCCTTCCTCCTCTGGCCCGACCCGAGGCTCCGCGCGAAGGCGGCCCCGGTCGGCGCGGTGACGAACGAGCATCGGGCGATCTGGTCGCGGATGGAGCGGGCGATGTGGGAGATGCCGGGCCTCGGCCTCGCCGCGCCGCAGATCGGCGTTCCGCTGCGGCTCGCCGTGGTGGACTGCTCCGACGGCAAGCGCGAGTCGATCCGTCTCGCCGACCCGGAGCTTCTCGAAGCCTCCAGATCGATGCGGGACCATGACGAGGCCTCGCCGAACCTGCCGGGCATCTGGGCGAAGGTCAGCCGCCCCGAAGCGGTCCGCGTCCGCTACCTCGACGAGGCGGGCGCCCCGGCCGAGCGCTGGTTCGAGGGGCTCTGGTCCACCTCGGTCCAGCACCAGATCGACCATCTCGACGGCAGGCTCTTTCCCGACCGGCTCGGCCCGGTGAAGCGGAAGATGCTGCTCGACCGCTATGCCAAGCTCCGGAGGCGCGGATGAGGCTCGCCTTCATGGGGACGCCGGATTTCTCCGTGCCGACCCTCGACGCCCTCCACGAAGCCGGGCACGAGATCGCCGCGGTCTATTCGCAGCCGCCCCGCCCCGCCGGGCGCGGGAAGAAGCCGCGGCCCTCGCCGGTGGCCGCGCGGGCGGAGGCGCTCGGAATCCCGGTCCGCACCCCGCTCAATTTCCGCGCCGCGGAGGACCGCGACGCCTTCGCCGCGCTCGGCCTCGATGCGGCGGTGGTGGTCGCTTACGGCCTCATCCTTCCCCTCGCGGTGCTCGACGCGCCGCGCTTCGGGTGCTTCAATCTCCACGCCTCGCTCCTGCCGCGCTGGCGCGGGGCGGCGCCGATCCAGCGGGCGCTGATGGCGGGGGACCGGGAGACGGGGGTCGCCGTGATGCGGATGGAGGCGGGGCTCGACACCGGACCGGTCGCGCTTGAGGCGCGAACCCCGATTCGCGCCGACGACACGGCGGGGACGCTGCATGACCGGCTCGCCGCGCTCGGCGCGCCGCTGATGGTCGAGGCGCTCGCCCGGCTCGAAGGCGGGTCACTTCCCCTCACGCCGCAGCCCGAAGCGGGCGCCGTCTACGCCGCCAAGATCGACAAGGCCGAGGCGAAGATCGACTGGTCCCGCCCCGCCGCCGAGGTGGACCGGGCGATCCGCGGCCTCTCGCCCGTTCCCGGCGCCTGGTTCGAACTGGGCGGCGAGCGGGTGAAGGCGCTCCTCTCCGCCCCGGCCGAGGGCGCCGGCGCGCCGGGCGCCGCGCTCGACGACCGGCTGACGGTCGCCTGCGGCTCCGGCGCCGTGCGGCTCCTCCGGCTCCAGCGCGCCGGCGGCGGGCCGCTCGACGCCGCCGACTTTCTCCGCGGCCGCCCGGTCCCCGCCGGGGCCGATCTCGGGGGCGGCGCGTGATCTTCGTCGCGGTCCTTCTCGGCGGGCTGACCGGCTTTCTCGCCGAGCGGTTCGGGCTGACGCGGAACGGCTATGTCGTCTCCGTCGCGCTCGGCGTCGGCGGCGCGACGCTGGCCTGGTTCCTGCAATACTTCCTCGGCGTCGGCTTCGGCCTCTCCCGCGCGATGACCTCGATCCTCGGCGCCGCGGCGATGCTCGCCTTGACCGCGTTCCGGCGATGACTCCGGCCGCGCGGGCGCCTATCTCCGGGGCGGAACGAAAGGGAGGCCGCCGATGAACGCCCTTCTCCTGATTCTCATCGGCATCGCCGCGGGCTTCGCCGCGTCGAAGCTGATGAAGACGGAGCTGTCCTTCCTCGAAACCGCCGCGATCGGCGTGCTCGGGGCGCTTCTTGGCGGCTTCCTGCTCGGCCTTCTGGTCGCGGCCTCCACCATCATCATCGCGCTGGTCGGGGCCGTGGCGGGGGCCTGCCTCCTCCTCTGGGCCTATCAGCGCCTCTTCGGGCGACGCTGACGCGGCGCTCTGCCTCTTGACCTTGCCGGCCCCGGCGGGTTCAACCCGCCGGTCCGATCCGGGAGCCCCTGATGTCCGACCAGAAGAACCTGATCGCCGCCGCCGGCCTCAGCTTCCTCGTGATTATCGCCTGGACCTTCTTCTTCGCGCCGACTCCGCCGCAGAAGACCGAGCCTGCGCCGAATGTCGCCGAAGCCCCCGCCAACGCGGCGGCGCCGACTGCGCCCGGCGCGCAACCGGGCGCGCCCGCCGGCGACATCGCGGCCGACGCGGCCCCGGCCGCGCCCGAGGCGCCGCGGGTGAAGATCGCGACGCCGGCGCTCTCCGGCTCCTTCTCGCTCCGCGGCGGGCGGATCGACGATCTCCACCTCTCCGAATACCAGGAGACGATCGACCCCGGCTCGCCCACCGTCACCCTCCTCGCGCCGATCGGCGCGGAGCACCCCTATTACGCCGTCTGGGGCTGGCTGAACGGCGAGGGCGGAACCGCGGCCACGCCGGCGCCCAACACCGAATGGTCCGTCGAATCGGGCGACGTGCTCGCCCCCGGCGCGCCGGTGACGCTGGTCTGGGACAATGGCGCCGGCCTCGTCTTCCGCCGCACCATCGAGGTGGACGACAAGTTCATGTTCACCGTCACCCAGTCGGTCGAGAACAGGACCGAGCAGGCCGTCTCCCTCGCGCCGTATTCCTACGTGGCGCGGCGGAACCGGCCGAAGACGGTCAACTTCTTCATTCTCCATGAGGGCGCGGTCGGCGTGATCGACGGCGAGCTGAAGGAAATCAAGTACGACGACATGGCCGAGCTGCCTTCGAGCGGCGCGGGCGTCCGGCAGGAGCGGGTCGCCGCCGCCGCGCACGGCTTCCTCGGCTTCACCGACAAGTACTGGATGGCGACGCTGGCGCCGGGGCCCGACACGCCCTTCGAGGCCGCCTTCAAGTTCATCCAGCGCGCCGAGGGCCCGGAATACCGGACCGAGGCGCTCCTTCCCGTGCGCGAGGTCGCGGCGGGGGCCACCGCTTCGGCCTCCACCTATTTCTTCGCCGGCGCGAAGGAGTTCGAGACGATCGACGGCTATCAGGAGCGGCTCGGCATCGACCGTTTCGACGATGCGATCGACTGGGGCTGGTTCTTCTTCCTCACGAAGCCGATCTTCCGCCTGCTGCTCTTCGTCGAGGGCGTCGTCGGCAACATGGGCTTCTCGATCATCGTCCTGACGCTGATCATCAAGGCCGCGCTCTTCCCGCTTGCCTACAAGTCCTACGTGGCGATGTCGAAAATGAAGAAGCTCCAGCCCGAGATGGAGAAGATCAAGGAGCGCGTCGGCGACGACCGGCAGAAGATGCAGCAGGAGATGATGGCGCTCTACAAGCGGGAGAAGGCGAACCCCGCGGCCGGGTGTCTGCCGATCATCCTGCAGATTCCGATCTTCTTCTCGCTCTACAAGGTGCTGTTCGTGACCATCGAGATGCGGCACGCGCCGTTCATCTGGTGGATCCACGACCTTTCGGCGCCGGACCCGACCTCGTTCCTCAATCTCTTCGGCCTTCTGCCCTTCGCGGCGCCGGCGCTCGACAGTTTCCTCCACATCTTCTCGATCGGCGTCTTCCCGATCCTGATGGGCGTGACGATGTGGATGCAGCAGAAACTGAACCCGGCGCCCACCGACCCGACCCAGGCGATGATCTTCGCCTGGATGCCGTGGATCTTCATGTTCATGCTTGGCAGCTTCGCCTCGGGCCTCGTCATCTACTGGTGCGCGAACAACATCATCACGTTCACGCAGCAATATCTGATCATGCGGAGCCAGGGGGTGGACGTGAACTTCTTCGGCAACGTGAAGAAAAGCTTCCGAAGGCCAAAGAAGAAGGCGGGATGACCGGCCGGCTCGCCGCCCTCGCGCGCTTTCCCGTCAAGGGCCTCGGCGGCGAGGCGCTGGAATCGGCGCGCCTGGCGCCCGGTCGGCCGCTGCAGGGAGATCGCGCCTATGGCCTCGCCCATTCCGGCAGCGCCGCGGCGGCCGTGGGCTGGGCGCGTGCGCGGGACTTCGCGACGCCCCGCCGCGCCCCCGAACTCGCCCGCGTCGCCGTCTCGCTCGGCGCGGAGGGTCGGCTCTCCGCCGCGCATCCGGCGCTCGGCGCCTGGGACGGCGGGCCGGACGGCCTCTGCGAATGGCTCGCGGGCCTCGCCGGGCCGATGGCGCCGCTCCGGCTCGTCGCCGGCGGCGCGGGGGCGCTCCACGATGTCGAGGCCGCGCATCTCTCCATCGGCAATCTCGCCTCGCTCCGCGCGATTTCCGAGCGCGCGGGCGTCCCGCCCGACCCGCGCCGCTTCCGGATGAACGTCTGGCTCGACGGCTTCGCGCCCTGGTCGGAGGTCGGCGCCGGAACGGTGGAGATCGGCGCCGCGCGGCTGCGCGTCGTCGCGCCGGTCGAGCGCTGCGTCGCGCCCGACGCCAACCCCGAGACCGGCCGCCGCGATTCCGACCTCTGCGGCGAACTATACGCGGCGTTCGGCCATGCCGAGTTCGGGCTCTACGCCGTGGTGGAAGCGGGCGGCGACGTCGCGCCCGGCATGGAGGCCGTCCTCGCATGAGCCGTTTCCCCCTCGCCCCCGAACCGACGCCGGAAGAGGCCGACCCGGCGCGAAAGCTCTTCGCGGGGCAATGCGACTTCGTGAAGGGCGTCGTCGCGATGGACGGGCTGCCGCCGGCGGATCGGCCGGAGATCTGCTTCGCCGGCCGCTCCAATGTCGGCAAGTCCTCGCTCATCAACGCGCTGACCGGGCGGAAGGGCCTCGCCCGCGCCTCGAACACGCCGGGCCGGACGCAGGAGATCAACTTCTTCGATCTCGGCGGCCGGATGTGGCTGGTGGACCTGCCGGGCTATGGCTACGCCGAGGCCCCGGTGGCGCTGGTCCGCCGCTGGCAGGAGCTTCTGCGCGCCTACCTGGCCGGCCGCCCGACGCTCCGCCGCGTCTTCGTGCTGATCGACTCGCGGCACGGCGCGAAGGCGGTCGACCATGAGATCATGACCCTGCTCGACAAGGCCGCGGTCAGCTTCCAGGCTGTGCTGACCAAGTCGGACAAGATCAGCGGCCCGGCCCTCGCCCGCGTCGCCGCCGGGCTCGGTGAGGCGCTGGCGAAGCACCCCGCCGCCTATCCCGAAATCCTCGCCACCTCCTCCGAGAAGGGCGAGGGCCTCCCCGCCCTCCGCATGGCCGCGGCGCGGTTCCTGGAGGAGTGAGGCGCGGCAGTGGGCTGAAGCGCCTTCCACGATATGCGGTGGGCGTGGCCCGGCATTTGATCGCGCCCGTCCGCGCGCAACTCTGAAGCGGTAGAAAACCCCTCAGCGTTGAGGCTCACGCCGCCCGCTTCGCCAGGATTTCCTCATAGGCGGCGTTGACTTCGGCGAGCCGCCGCGTCGCCAGCTTCACCGCCTCTTCCGGCAGGCCGCGGGCGATCATCCGGTCGGGGTGCGTCTCCCGCACCAGCGCGCGCCAGCGGCGGCGAACCTCCGGCAACGGCGCCTCGGGCTCCACCTCCAGCACCGCGTAGGGGTCCTTGTGGGCCGGCGAGAAGCGGGCGCGGATCGCGCCGAAGGTCGCGTCGGAAAGGCCGAAGATCTCCGCCACCTCGGTCAGGAAGACGTCCTCCGCCGGATGGTATTCCCCATCCGCGAGGGCGATGTGGAAGAGCCCTTCCAGCACGTCCTCCAGCACCGGGTCGCCCGGCCCGAACAGGCTGACGATGCGGCGCGCATAGCCGTCGAAGCCCGCCACGTCCGAGCGCGCGAGGTTGAAGACCCGCGCCGCGTTCGCCTCCTCCGTCGGCGGGATGTGGAACACCTCGCGGAAGGCGGCGACCTCGTCGCGCGTCACCCGCCCGTCGGCCTTCGCCATCTTCGCGCCGAGCGCGATCACCGCGATCGTGAAGGCGACCGACCGCTCCGGCGGCGTGCGGAGGCGGGAGAGCGCGTCCCCCAGCCCTTCGCCGGCGGCGAGGGCAGACAGGGCTTCCGCGATGCGCCGCCAGATCGACATGGACCGCAGCATAGCCGAGCCCTCCCGCCCCTGCGAGGGCGGGCGCTCTCCGGCGAAGATGCGGTCGAAGCGGCCCATGAGAAGAGGCTGCGCCGCATCCGGGCCGAACGCCAACGAAAGCTTTTGAGATAACGCATCAGTGAACGGAATGTGGATTTCAGCAACTATCACACAGGTTAATGTTTCGGCGCGACAAGCGGGGGGCGGCCCTGCGCCTGGCGCATGCCACCCGCGCGCCGGCGCGGAACGGGATGGCGGCGGGCGCGGATCGGCGTATATGTCACCGGCTTCCGGGAGCCCGAAATGTCCTTCCCCGCCTTCCGACCCGAGATGACCCTGGCCGAAGCGCGGGCGCTGCCGCGCTGGCGGCGGCCCGAGACGATGCTGGCCGTGATGGCCTTCGGCTCGATGCTCGCCTTCTCCACCTGGATGGCGGTGGCGGCCAACTTCGTCGTCGAGGTCGCCCATTTTGACGGGTCCGACAACGGCTGGATGCACACGGTGCGGGAGATTCCGGGCTTCCTCGCCTTCCTCGCCATCTTCATCTTCATGCTGATCCGGGAGCAGAGCTTCGGCCTGATCTCCTTGTTCCTGCTCGGTTTCGGCTCGGCGATCACGGCGGAGTTCCCGACGCTCCAGGGCGTTCTCGTCGTCACCTTCGTCTCATCGCTCGGCTTTCACTACTACGAGACGGTGGCGCAGAGCCTCCAGCTCCAGTGGCTGCCGAAGGCCGAGGCGCCGAAGATGCTGGGGCGGATCGTCTCCTGCGCCGCGGCGGGCGCGCTCCTCTCCTACGGCGCGATCGTGATGACCTGGGAGGCGCTGCAGCTTTCCTACAGCACCGTCTACTGGGCCTCGGGCGGCTTCTGCATGGCCACCGCGCTCTTCTGCTATGTCGCCTATCCGCAGTTCCGCGCCGACACGGCGCAGCGGCGCGGCTTCGTGCTGAAGCGGCGCTACTGGCTCTACTACGCCATCGTCTTCCTCTCGGGCGCGCGGCGGCAGATCTTCACCGTCTTCGCGGCGTTCATGATGGTGGAGCTCTACGGCTTCAAGCTGTCCGACGTCGCCGCGCTGATGCTGGCGACGCATGCCGTCAACATGCTGATCGCGCCGAAGATCGGCCGGCTCATCGCCCGCTATGGCGAGGGCGTGATGATGCAGGTCGAATATGTCGGCCTTCTCTGCGTCTTTCTCGCCTATGCGGGGCTCTACTGGTTCCGCTGGCCCTGGGAGGTGGCGGCGGCGCTCTATCTGATCGACCACATCTTCTTCTCGATGGCCTTCGCGCAGAAGACCTATTTCCAGAAGATCTCCGACCCGGAAGACCAGGCGCCCACCGCGGCCGTCGCCTTCACGATCAATCACATTGCGGCGGTCTTCCTGCCGGCGGCGCTCGGCTATCTCTGGCTGGTGAGCCCGGCCTCCGTCTACACGCTCGCGGCCACGATGGCCGCGGCCTCGCTCTGCCTCGCCACGATGATCCCGCGCCACCCGGACAAGGGGCGCGAGACCCGGTTCGTCCGGTCGGTCGCGCCGCAGCCGGCCGAGTAGGGCGTGGCCCCGGGGGAGACCGGCCGGTTCCTCACCGGCTCCACGATGGGCCATGTCGCGCGCATGACCTTCACCGGCATGGCCGGGATCAGCTTCCTTTTCCTCGTCGACTTCCTCACGCTCTTCTACGTCACGATGCTGGGGGACGACACCCTGACGGCCGGCGTCGGCTTCGCCTGGGGCGTGCAGTTCTTCACCGTCTCCTTCGGCATCGGCCTCAGCATCGCCACCACCGCGCTGGTGAGCCGGGAGATCGGCGCCGGGCGTCGGGAGCGGGCGCGGCGGCTCGCCGGCGCTTCGCTCCTCATCGCCGCGGCGACTCTGGCGAGCGTCGCCCTCGTCGTCGTCCTCTTCCGCGCGCCGATCCTCACGCTGATCGGCGCGACCGGCGCGGCGCACGCGACGGGGGCGGATTTCCTCCTCTTCTCCGTGCCCTCGCTCCCCTTCGTCGGCTTCGGCATGGTCTCGGGCGCGACGCTGCGGGCCGACGGGGAGGCGCGGCGCGCCATGCTCATCACGGTGGTGAGCGGGTTCGCGGCGATGGTCCTCGGCCCGATCCTGATCTTCCAGCTCGAACTCGGGGTGCGGGGCGCCGCGCTCTCGATGGTGCTGAGCCGGGTGATCGGCACGGTGGTCGGCTTCCGCTACTGCCTCGGCCGGAACCTCGTGGCGGCGCCGAGCCGGGCGGAGCTCATCGGCTTCCTCCGGCCGTTCTTCGCGGTGGCGGGGCCGGCGATGGCGACGCAGCTTTCGACGCCCTTCGGCAACGTCCTCCTCACCTGGTGGGTCTCGGATTTCGGCGACAGCGCCGTGGCCGGATGGGCGGTGGCGAGCCGGCTGACCGTCGTCGCCTTCGGCGGGATCTACGCGCTTTCGGGCGCCATCGGCGGCATCCTCGGCCAGAATTACGGGGCGCGGATCGGCCCCCGCGTCGCCTCCGCCTATCGCGACGCGCTGATCTTCTGCGCGATCTACGTCGTCGTGGTCTGGATCGCGCTGGCGCTCCTCGAGCCCTGGATCGTCTCGGGCTTCGGCGCGACGGGCCCGGGGGCGGAGGTGATCCGCGCCTTCTGCTTCATCGGGGCCGGGGCCTTCGTCTTCAACGGCGCCTTCTTCGTCGCGAACTCGGCCTTCAACAGTCTCGGCCGGCCGATCTGGTCCACCTGGCTCAACTGGATGCGGGACGGCGCGGCGACGCCGCTCGCGCTCTTCGCGATGCCGGGGGCGGTCGGGGCGACCGGCGTGGTCTGGGCGCAAACCGCGGCGGCGATCCTCCTCGGGAGCATCGCGGTCGCGCTCGGATGGCGGCTCGCGCATCGGCCGCTGGCGCCCCGTTTCCCTGCGGCGACGGGCGCGACTGGCGCCGCGGCCGCGCCTGCATTAGAGAGCGACGCCGGCGGCGTCCGATTGCGAGAAGGATAGCGGAGGCGGGATGGTCAAGATCACCTATATCGAGCATGGCGGTAAGGAGCACGTCGTCGACGTGGCGGTGGGCCTGACCGTGATGGAAGGCGCGCGCGACAACAACATTCCCGGCATCGACGCCGATTGCGGCGGCGCCTGCGCCTGCTCGACCTGCCATGTCTATGTCGACCCGGCCTGGTCCGACCGGCTCCCCGCCAAGGAGGCGATGGAGGAGGACATGCTCGACTTCGCCTACCAGCCCGGCGAGACGAGCCGCCTCACCTGCCAGATCAAGGTGACGCCGGAGCTCGAGGGCCTCGTCGTTCGCATGCCGGAGAAGCAGATCTGATGGCCGAGGATGTGCTCGAGGACGGCGTCTCCACCGCCGTCTCCGTCGCGCAGCTCCGCTCCGTCGTGGAGCGGATCGAGCGCCTCGAGGAGGAGAAGAAGGCCGTCGCGGACCAGATCAAGGAAGTCTACGCCGAGGCGAAGGCCAACGGCTTCGACACCAAGACGCTCCGCAAGGTGGTCTCGCTCCGCAAGAAGGACATGAAGGACCGGCAGGAGGAGGAGGCGATGCTCGACCTCTACCTCCATGCCCTCGGCATGGCCCCGACCGCCGACGCCTGACCGGGCTCGCTGCGGGCGCGCGGACCCTTCGGGCCCGTCGCCCGGAGCGCGCGCTTCGCGCGGCTCCGCAGGCCTCAAGCGTTTCGAAGGAGGCGGGCCGGCGGCGCGATTCGGGCGAAGGCCCGAATCGGAAGGGGCCTTTGCTGGGGAGGCCGGCAGGGCCGCCCCGCTTCGAGCATGAAGCCGCTCCGGCGGCCTCAAGGACAGGTCCGCTTGCGCGGTTCGCTACGCGATCCCTGACCCCGCCGAACCGGCAGCGCGGCGCCGAGCCCCGGCTCATTCCGCGGCGGGGAGCTCCTCGGTCGGATCGTCGGACCTGAGGCGGCGGTAGATGGTCGAGCGGCCGACGCCGAGCCGGCGCGCCGCTTCGGACATCGAGCGATCGTAGCGCGCCAGCGCGGCCTCGATCACGTCCGCCTCGATGTCGGCGAGCGGGCGGATATGGCCTGCCTCGTCGAAGAAGGGGTGCGCCGTCGCAGACGCGGCGGCCTGAGCGGACTGCGCCGCGCCGCGAAGATGGGCGAAGTCGTCGACGCCGAGCGTGCGCCGCTCGCTCAGCACCACGGCGCGATAGACCGCGTTCTCGAGCTGGCGGACATTCCCCGGCCAGGGCTGCGAGAGGAGAAGCGCGCGCGCCCGGTCGTCGAAGCCGAGGATCTTCTTGCCCTCCTGCTCGGCGAAACGGACGAGGAAACGTTCCGCGAGCGGCACGATGTCCTCCCGCCGGGCGCGGAGCGGCGGCAGCGTCAGCGGAAAGACCCCGATCCGGTAGAAGAGGTCCTCGCGGAACCGGCCGGAGGCGACTTCCGACGCGAGGTCGCGGTTGGTGGCGGAGACGAGGCGGATATCCACCCGCACCGTGCGGGCGCCGCCGACCGGGTCGATCTCGCCCTCCTGGATCGCGCGCAGAAGCTTCACCTGCGCGCCGAGCGGCAACTCGCCGATCTCGTCGAGGAAAAGCGTGCCGCCATCCGCCTCCTCGAACTTGCCGATGCGGCGGGCGACGGCGCCGGTGAAGGCGCCTTTCTCGTGGCCGAAGAGCAGCGATTCGATCAGCGCGTCGGGCAGCGCGCCGCAATTCACCGCGACGAAGGGCCCCTCGGCCCGCTCGGAGGCGGCGTGGATCGCGCGCGCGAAGACTTCCTTGCCGACGCCGCTCTCGCCCTCGATCAGCACCGGGATCGTGCTCTGCGCGGCGCGGGCGGCGAGGCGCACCGTCATCGCCGTGGCCGGGCTCTCCGCCACCAGCCCGTCGAAGCCGAGCGCGCCGGAGGGCTTCCCGCGCGGCGGGGCCTTGGCGCCGGCCAGCGCGGCGCGGATCGCCGTCTCCAGCCGCTCCCCGGAGACCGGCTTGATGAGAAAGTCCTGCGCGCCGCCGCGCATCGCGGCCACCGCGTTCGCCACCGAGCCGAGCCCGGTCAGCACGATGACGGGGAGATTCGGCTTCATGGCGCGGATTCGGCCGAGGAGTTCCGCCCCCTCCGCGTCCGGCAGCGCGAGGTCGAGCAGCACGAGCCGGATGTCCGGCCCGACCGGGCCTTTCAGCAAGTCCAGCGCCTGCGCGCCGCTTTCCGCCTCCACCCAGGGGCGGGAGGCGGCCGTCAGCATGGCGCACGCAGCGCGCCGATGCGACGGGTCGTCTTCCACCACCAGGATCATCAGAGAATGGTCTCCCGCCGTCGGACGTCGTAGAGGTCGAGAGATAGTCCGGTATCGTTAATGGAAGGCGACCGAGGGCCGAAACAACCCGCGGCGCGCCGCACGTTCCCCGCTGCGCGCCGCCGCCCTTGCGCCCCGGCGCGTGAGGCGTTATCTCCGCGCCCGGCGGGTGATTAGCTCAGTTGGCAGAGCAGCTGACTCTTAATCAGCGGGTCGAAGGTTCGAGCCCTTCATCACCCACCAATTCCCTCAAAGGGTTGGCTATTTCTCGTCCGAACATCCGATAGAGCGTCCGATTCGGACCATCGGATAGCATAACAG